>DXVA01000059.1 GCA_019408975.1 Lentisphaeria bacterium
GTGCAGGGCATGATCGAAACAACGACGATATTTTCACGCGGCACGTTCAGAATCGTCGGGAGCGCCTCTTTGGCGATGCTTCCGAACATCTGCTGGGGAGAACGGCAGGTGGAAAGATTCCTGTTGAGTTCCGGGAAATTCGTCTCCGCATACTTGACCCAGCCGGGGCAGCAGCTCGTGAACATCGGGAACGGACCGCCCGCTTCGACACGGCGCAGGAATTCTTCAGCTTCCTCGACAATCGTCATGTCCGCCGCAAATGTGGTGTCGTAAACATAGTCAAATCCCATCAGGCGGAGCGCGGCAACCAGTTTTCCCGCAAGATTTTCACCGGCAGGCATATTGAAATATTCGCCGATGCCGACACGGACCGCCGGGGCAATCGAGGCGACGACGACCTTGTTCGGGTCGTGAATCGCTTTCCAGACATCCTCACGCTCCTGTTTCGGAGTCAGGGCGCCCGTCGGACAGACCTGAACGCACTGTCCGCAGTTGATGCATTCGACGGAAGCCAGATCCGCCTCGAATGCGGGGGCCACCTTGGAATGGGAGCCGCGGTGCGTGAAATCAATCGCGCCGATGCCCTGCACTTCCTTGCACATTCTGACGCAGTCGCCGCAGAGCACGCACTTGTTCGGATCGCGCGTCAGGGACGGCGAGGACTCGTCAAGCGGCTCGAACTCCGTGATCTGTTTGTAGCGGATCTCCTCAACGCCGAGGCGCCTTGCAAGGTTCTGGAGCGTACAGGAGTAGCTTCTGATGCAGGACGGACACTCGCGCTTGTGGTTCGCAAGGAGCAGCTCGATGTTGATCTTGCGCATCTCGCGGAGCTGTTTGGAATCCGTGTGAATCTTCATACCGGCTTCGGGAGCCGTGGAACAGGACGCCATGATACCGCGTCCCTCAACCTCGACAAGGCAGAGGCGGCAGGCGCCATAGGCGCTGAGTTCGGAGTGATAGCAGAACGTCGGAAGCTCAATCCCGATTTTCCTGATCATTTCAAGCAGATTCTTTTCGGAACCTATTTCCACTTCATGACCGTTGATGGTCAGTGTCTTTTTCGTATTTTCCATTGTGTCGTAAACTCCTGTATTTATCAAAGTCCTGTTACCGCGCCGAATTTGCAGGCGGTCTTGCAGGCGCCGCATCTGATGCACTTGTCCACATCGATCTTATGCGGCTGCTTGAGTGCGCCGCTGATCGCGCCGACCGGACACTTCTTCGCACAGACAGTGCATCCGCGGCATTTGTCCGCGAGAATCTCGGGAACCGCCAGAGCCTTGCACTGTCCTGCGGGGCAACGCTTGTTCTTCACGTGTATTTCATACTCCTCGCGGAAGTGGCGCAGCGTCGAAAGAATCGGGTTGGGAGCCGTCTTGCCGAGTCCGCAGAGCGACCCCATCTGGACAGCTCTCGCCGTTTCTTCAAGGAGAGCGAGCGTATTCTCGTCCGCATTGCCCTTCGTGATATCGTCGAGAAGCGCAAGCATCTGCTTGGTTCCTTCACGGCAGGGGACGCATTTTCCGCAGGATTCGTTCTGCGTGAAACGCATGAAGAATTTCGCCACAGCCGGCATACAGGTCTGCTGGTTCATCACGACCAGGCCGCCGGAGCCGACCATCGCGCCGACACTCTTCAGGGAGTCAAAATCAAGCGGCAGGTCAATCATTTCCTTTGTGAGGCATCCGCCGGAAGGACCGCCGATCTGAACGGACTTGAAGTTGTCCGGAGAGATTTTGCCATGATCGTCGGTGACGCCGCCGCCGATCTCGTTGACGATTTCGCCGAGCGTGGTTCCGAACGGCACTTCGATCAACCCGGTGTTCGCGACATGCCCCGTGAGAGCGAATGTCTTGGTTCCGGGAGAGGTTTTGGTTCCGAGTTCACGGAACTTCGCCGCGCCTTCGCGGATGATGTAAGCCACCGTCGCAAGCGTCTCAACGTTGTTGATGACGGTCGGTTTGCCCCAGAGTCCGCTCTGTGCGGGGAACGGCGGCTTCGGCATCGGCATGCCGCGCTTGCCTTCGATGGAGGCGATCAGCGCCGTTTCCTCACCGCAGACGAACGCGCCGGCGCCTTCCATGATATGAATGCGGAAACTCTTGCCGGAGCCGAAAATGTTGTCGCCGAGAATGCCGACGCGCTCCGCATCCTTTACAGCCGCAAGCATGCGTTCGACGGCAAGCGGATATTCCGCGCGGACGTAAACATATCCCTCGGTCGCCTCGATTGCACGTGCGGCAATCATCATGCCTTCAATCACGGTATGGGGATTGCCCTCCATGACGGAACGGTCCATAAACGCACCGGGGTCGCCTTCGTCGCCGTTGCAGATCACATACTTGACCGCATTCTTGGATGCGAGAGTCAGTCTCCACTTTCTGCCTGTGGGGAATCCGCCGCCTCCGCGTCCCCGGAGCCCGGAATCTTCCATGACCTTGCAGACATCTTCCGGAGTCATTTCCGTAAATGCCTTCTTTGCTGCCGCATATCCCTGTTTCGCAATGTATTCGCTGATGCTGGCGGGTTCAATCGTGCAGTTTGCGAGAACAATGCGGTGCTGTCTCTTGTAGAACGGGATGTCGTGGTCGCCGCGGTAATGTTTGCCGTCGATCGGGCTCTGATAGAGAAGACGCTCAATCACATTTCCGCCGATGATGGTCTCGTTGACGATCTCGGCAGCGTCGGAAGCCTTGACTTTGGTGTAGAGAATGCCGTCCGGCTCGATGCGGAGCAGCGGCCCCATCTGACAGAAACCCTGACAGCCGCTCTTGGACACATAGTGGGAATCTTTCTTGACTTCTTCTTTTTCGAGGTCGAGATTGACGTTGAGCCCATGTCTTTCGAGTTCTTCGAGAATTGCGTCCTTGACAGCGAGAGAACCGTTTGCGACGCATCCCGTCCCGGCGCAGATGATGATTCTTTTCTTGACGGAATCCAGCTTGGCTTTATAATCTTTAGCGCATACGCTGATATCAATGGTCTTGTTGCACATTTACGGAAAGCTCCTTTTTAATTCGACTGTGTTTTTTCTTTTGCAAGAACGGCGTCGATGATTTTGTCCACGTCGGCGGGACGCACCTGACCATGCACTTCATCGTTGACGACCATGACGGGAGCAAGTCCGCAGGCGCCGAGACAGCTTACGGTGTCAACCGTGAAAAGCATATCGTCGGAGGAATCCTGACCGGGCTTGATGTTGAGTTTGCTCCTCAAGGCATCGAGAATCGGAGTGGACCCTTTCACATGACACGCGGTGCCGTCGCAGAGCTTGATGATGTACTTGCCCTTCGGCTTGAGCGTAAAATGAGCATAGAACGTCGCAACGCCGTAAACACGCGCGGGAGGAAGCCCGACTGCCTTTGCGACGTAGCTGATCAAATCCTTGGAGAGCCATCTGTAACGTGCCTGGATGCCCTGAAGAATGGGAACCAGACGTGCCTTGTCATAGTTGTTTTCCTTGAGGACCTCTTCCGCGTCCTGCATTCTCGCAGCCGTTTCCGCTGCCACTGTTGCCTTGTCCATCTTTCCTCCTGATATAAGATTATTAAGTTCTCTTATTCTTATTTCATTATTATTCGGGACGTTGATTTCAATATATTCCGCAGCTCCGCCGCAAAAGGCGGAAATTCATTGTTTTCACAGCATACATTCCGACACGGAAATACAGGCAGGCGCATTTTCCCGGGCAGGAAAATGCCTCCGCCATTATTTTTCCGCCGATCCGTGCGCAATAAGGCTCCACCCTCTTTTACAGACTGCATTCCAGAAAAGTTGTTCATCCGCATTCCCTTGAAAACAGCAGTTTTTTCCGCAAAAACAGCAGCATGAAAAAATATAACGTGATTTTTTTCACACAATAACTATATCAGCTTTCAAATGTTTGTCAAGTGCATAATACATTCCAGAATGCGGATTCTTTTCCCGCTTGAGGTATTCACAATTCAACCTCTTCAATATTAGAATGTTATACAGCATGAAATTAATGAATTATTTTATTTGTGAATCAGTTCACAACAAGAAATAGGAAAGACTAATTACTTTCAGGCGGCACAGGCAGAAGCAATGAAGATGGAAAAAATGACATGGTTCTGATTCTGCCGGCGGATGAGCTGTAACAGATTTCACAGCTCATCCGGGCAATAATGAAAGTTCTGCGCAAAAGTATTTTTTGCAAAACAAGGAATCAGAATGACCTGCGACGGCGGGTTCAGGGCACCTGTTCATGGAATCAGCTTTTCCGTTCTCATATGCCTGCCGCCTTCGACAGGGAAAAAGTCAAGTCCGAACGGGTGCCCGCAATGATATTTCAAAGACCCGTAGAAACGGTTTTCCGGGTCCCATACGCCATGCGTCATATTGGAAACCGCAGGCAGATACTGCGGTCCGCCGGGTTCAAAATCAACACTGCCGATGCTGACACAGCACGGGCCTTTCCTCATGCCGAACAAGGCGCATTCCGCCGCGGCAAGAATCTTCCGATTATGCTGCGCCACCACATGCCCGATATAACTTACGTGGGAACTGTCATGAAAAACAATTCCCTCTTCGCAGTTATGCACATAAAGATAGTCGGCAATCACATGCTCTCCGAATACAAAACCGTAACGGAACCCCTGCGAGGCGACATTGCGCAGGACATTGTCGTCATTCTGATCCCCCGAGGTAATCAGCCCCGCGGTGTGGCAGGGATTTTCCAAAAGCTGTTTGCCTGAAGCAAAATCGCCGATATTGTTCGTCAGGCAGAACTGCGAATCCTGAATATTGATTCTGGCGACATTCTGGAGATTGACCGCGCTCTGTGTCGGATACATAATATCCGTATTGAGTTTAGCGCGGAATTCCAGATTGCGGATGGAAAAATTCGGCACACTGAATCTACCCGCCAGAGATTTCCCTGCGGTACAGCCGAGAAGCGACCACGGGCGCGCTTCGGGATCGTGTTCCTCCGGTGCATCCCAGTCGGAAAAAAGATAGGTGTTGTCGCAGCGCATCCGAAACCCGGTCGGATTCGGCAGTCCCATTGCAGGGTTCGGCGGGCGGATCATGTAGGTGTTCAGCAGACGACAGGGCATTTCCCCCTCCAGCATGATGTTGTGAACACCGGGAGGAATGACCAGCTGCGCCCGCAACGGTTCCGAAGCCGGACGCGCAATCCGGTAGCCGCGCGGGGTGTAGGGAAAAAAGATTTTTCCGCCGCCGCGCGCCGCCATGAAATCAATCGCAGCCTGAACAGCTTCCGTATCGTCATTCGCGCCATCACCCTTCGCGCCAAACTCCATAACACTGATCGGACCGTGATTTTTCTGTTGGCTGTTCATCTCTTCAAACCCTCCAATATTATTCTTTTGCATACTTTCCGCATGACCGTCAAGGGATGATGCATACACATACCGGAATGTGCCATGCAGACTGTTCCCCTAACTTTACTTAGTACAGGAAGAAACAGACAGACCAGAATGGCAATCATCATTACAGCAATTAAAAATTTAATTAAAGTAAATCTATTAAGGTAAACTTGAAAATTTTCCAAAAATATAAATTCATTAAAAAAAACTGGTTTAATAGTGCGATGCTCTGCATCGCTGAAACAGTTCCGTGCAGGACTCTCAGTCCTGCCGCATTCCGGCTGCGTAAGCTGGTCGCCGCAGACGAAATCCCCGATCCCCCGATGCTTGCGGCGGGGTAGTTCATTACTCACAGTTGCCTCCTTCTGTTTCTATAGTTTCAGCATTGACTTTTTGTATTTCTCTACTATTATTATAATGCCGTTCCGTAAAAAACGGAATGGATGATTGTGACAAAAAACTGTGTTTTCATGACAAAACGGGAATTTCATCTTGCAGAACCGTACATTTGACCTGAGAAATATCCGCCGCCATCTGGATTTTCCATTGAAAATCCAGACGATCGGTTTCCGTCCGAACAATGAATGGGTTCACCGGAACAACCGTCTCACACTGATCTATCTCTCTTTCATTCTGAAGCAGGAAAAACAGGAAGCCAAAACTCTGGTAAACGGGGTGCTTCATACCGGAGATCATGTTCCCCGCATGGGGATATCCTATCCGGGAACGGTCATGGATTCCGTTGTCCCGACCTGTCAGGATGAGCTGTTTTTCACTTATGCGCCGGAATCAAGAGAGGAGTTCGACCGTTTCCGTCTGCACGGCTGCAAATTCAGCTTTACGCACCCTTTCAATCAGGTCCTTGAAAAAGTAAAGGAAGCATTTTCACAGATTCAGCGTCCGGGCGTGGCGGACCGTCTTGATCTGCTCGCCGTCGAGCTCGCGCAGGAGGCGATGATCTCCGCACTCGAACAGCAGCCAGAGAAAATGCAGATGCCGGATGAACGCATTTTTCTGATTTCCAATTACTTCCAGCTCCATTTCACCGATCGCATCCGCCTTGAAGCCCTATTAAAGAAATATGGAATGACGCCCCGGACCTTCTATCGGGAATGGAAGAAATATTATACGGTCTCTCCGGCACAATTTCTGATCAGGCTGCGCCTTGAACACGCATGCCGTCTGCTCCGGAATCCCGCCATCAGGATCTATGAGATTGCGCAGGAATGCGGATTCTGCGACCCGATGTATTTTAACCGCTGTTTCGCCAGACATCACAATCTCTCCCCGCGGGAATACCGGAAACGGTTCTGCTGAGGAAAAGTTCCATCGCTCAGACACACCTCCCTACAAGGAGAAATCAAGTCCTTTCTGAATCAGGAGCGAGTAAAAGCGCTCAATGCAAATGCTGTCCGGCTGAAGCTTATAGAGCTTGCGCAGAGCAACCAGCGCCTTGTCATAGTCGCCCAGGAAATAATGAGCCTGAAAAGTCATGATATAAACAGCAAAAAGCTGGGGAGCCAGCTGCTGGGCGCGCTCCGCGAAATACAGGGCATCCTTGTAATTTCCCTCCTGGACAAGATCATTGGACAACTGCAGAAAAGCCAATGCCACAGTCAGACAGTTATGCTTTCCGATTCTGATGTTCTTGATGGAGTTCAGAACTTTTTTCGCCTTTTCCTGATCTCCGGTCTTTTTCGTAAAGCGGTAATAATGCCCCATCATGGACGGCATTTTGGTCGTTTCCGGATTCATCAGGATGTAACGCTGAACCACAGTCTCACGCTCCTTGACCGTCGGATAAAGCGCCAGATTCAATACAATCGGAAGTGTCACCACTGTATTTTCAGAGGTCCGGTAACAGTTCAGCCACTCGATATTATCTTTCAACTGAGTATAAAAATTCCGGAAATCTTCCGACTCCGCCAGTGCCGGGCAATGCCGGTTCAGCTTCTTCAGCGCCTCGAAGGTTTCAAACATATTGGCGTGGGAAAAGTTTTCCTGAAGATGCAGATAAGCCCGCCTGCCCTCTTTTTCCGGAATATGGCTGAAAAGAGAATTCAGATAGGGGCGGAAATTGAAGAAAAGGGAAATCAGCAGAAAGATGCCGAATACCGGAGCGGCATAGCCTTTGCTTTGAATCAGATATTCTTTCCAGGGAGGCAGCCTCCTGATCTTCAGGACATCCGCACGGATCTCCGCAATATTCTTATAGCGGAATTCATCATCGCTGTCGCAGCATCGCAGGGCGATATCATTCAGGTCGGCAATCTTGTCGATGTTCAGACCTTCCGGTATCTCCGGAAACTGATCCGCATTCAAACGGGTGTATAAACAGTAGATGATCTTTCCGATCGCATAAATATCGGCTTCTTCTCCGGTTGCGTGCCAGGGCGGATAAAATCCGTCCGTCCCCGCGTTGGAGGCTTCCACAATCGAAGTGGAAAGCCCGGGGTCCCCGATTTTCAGCTCATTTCTGATGAAAAGAATATTTTCCGGCTTCAAATCATGATGCGCCAGATGCCTTTTGTGCAGATATTCCACGCCATTCAGAATCGCCTCGATATAATCCAGCGCCTCCGCTTTGGAGTAACGGCGCGTCCTGATCCGGTTCGACAAGGTATCGGGACGATATTTGCATTCAAAACTGGCAATATTGTCGGCAAGCTCCGTTACATAGTACAGATACTTGGAAGTCCGTCCGAAATAGAGAATATCCAGCAGGTTCGGATGCTGGTTCGCAACATTGCGGTACATCGAAATCGCATTTCCCTCAGCCTCGATCCGCTCCTTGTTTTCCGGATCCACGCTGTCCATAATGCGGATGGCGCGCCGTATTCCGTCGCTGTCGATGGCAAGCCATACGGTGCTGCTTCCGCCGCGCCCGCACTGTTCCACGATCGTAAAGTTGGGTATTTTCGGCTTGCCGCTGTTCATTTCAGATATCCAGCTTCTCGGCAATCTGCCGCAGTTTCAACTCCGTCCGGTTTCGTATGGAATACACGGATGCCTCGGACATCTTGAAGAACCGGGCGACATCCTTGATCTTCCGGTTCTGCACATCCAGCATATGAAATATCTGATAATGCCGTGCCAGTATGTCCTTTTTCAATTCTTTCAGGCTTTCGGCCCGGATATGCTCCTCCCATTCCGAGATATAAAGATCGTCCAGATATTCTTCGGTCACTGCAATATCCTGCGACTTCGCCTGCTTGTATCTGGCACGGAGCATATCATTGGCGCGGGCGCGGATGATGAAACGGAGATAATCACGGAACCGCCCTTTTTCCGGATCATATTCAAACTTGCTGCTATTGTTGAATACCGACACCATGACATCCTGAACGAGATCGTCCAGAGAGTCATCATCAATACCGCAGTCTCTGCCATGGAGACGGATCAAGGGGGAATAGGCTTCAAAGAAGCGGTTCCACGCTTCACTCTCCTCATCCCTGAGGTCTTTGACAATACTGTAATGCGTTGTAAAACTCATTGTTTTTACCTCCGCTCGAAAATATCAGTCCAACAGCATATTTTATAATATAGAGGCAATTTGCGGGAAAGCAAATTTAATCTGCGTTTTTATTGCAATTCATTTCAGCGCCCCGCACTTCTTTTTTCACATTCATTCAAATATTTTACTCATTCGCCACAATAAGATGTCGCCACACACATACACCATAATAAACATTATATAAAAATAGAGACTCTTTTCTGAAACCTTCATCTCCGGCTGATATTCCATCTAATAAATATCAGTTGAATAAACATTTCATACCCCATGTGCCGCCCGCTGGATATGTCCCGCATATTACAGATAAGAAGCGGCATCGGCATTTTTATAAGATTGTATTATTTTTCAGAAAAAAGCAGCCCTGCCGATCCGGGAAATGCAGAAAAACCGGATTTCGGGCGGAATGCGATTTCTCCCTGATATTACAGCGGGACAATATCCGGGCGGACGGCAGGAAAAGATGCGGAAACAGAAAAATCCCGGAGACGCAGTCCCCGTAAGGAAATTACAGTAAAAAAAGACACTTTATAACAAAGATGTGCCGATCCTGAGCAGGCTGCCAAGCTGATAAATAACAAGACACAGCAAATATGCGCTCAGTGTCAGCCCGAACAATTGAAGCAGCGTCAGTTTCCATGAATTTGTCTCGCGCCTTACCACGGCGACCGTCCCGACGCACGGCATGGAAACAAGGCAGAACACCATCATGCAGAATGCCTGAAGCGGAGTGTAGTTCGCTTTCAGAACCGCCTGAAGCGGAGTCGCCTCCTCCACCTCCGTCATGGAAAAAAGGATTCCAAGCTGGGAGACGAAGAGCTCCTTGGCGGCAAAAGCGCCGATCAGGGCGGAACAGATCCGCCAGTCAAAGCCGATCGGTTTCATCACGACCTCCAGAGTGCGCCCGATACGCCCTGCGACGGAATATTCCAGGCTCTCCATCTTCTGCTGTCCCTCAAGTTGCATGATCTTTTCTTTCCTTTCCGTCTCGGGAACCGTCTCCGCCTTTTCAAGCGCGGCTATCTCCTGCGCGTAGTTCCGCGAGAAATGCGTCTTTTCCGGCAGGGTATTGATCACGAAAAGGAGAATGGACGCCAGCAGGATCAGGGTCCCCGCCTTGCGCAGATAACATAAGGAACGCTCCCACATATGAATCAGCAGGCTTTTGAAAGTCGGCATACGATAAGGCGGCAGCTCCATCAGATAAACCTCATCGCTTCCTTTGAACAAAGTCGATTTCATGACTCGCGCCCCGATCAAAGCCAGCACAATTCCAAGCACGTAGATGATCCACATGGTCAGCGCCTGAAACTTCTGCGGGAAAAATGCCGGAATCAGAAGTGAATAAATCGGCAGGCGTGCGCTGCAACTCATCAGAGGAAGCACCATGATCGTGGTCAGACGGTCTTTCTCGGATTCAATGCTCCGCGTCGCCAGCACAGCCGGCACGGTACATCCGAATCCGAGCAGCATCGGGATGAAACTCTTTCCGTGAAGCCCGAAGATATGCATGAACCCGTCCATTACGTAAGCCGCGCGCGCCATATAGCCGGTTCCCTCCAGAAATGCAATTCCGAGAAAAAGGAACAGAATATTCGGCAGGAAACCGAGCACGCCGCCGACGCCGCCGATGATGCCGTCGGCAATCAGTGCGCGGATGAACTCCAGACGGCCTTCGGGCCAGAGCTTCGTAATCGTATCGGCAAGCCAGTCGAAGAAGTTTTCCAACAGCCCAACAAACGGTTCAGCGCAAAGAAAGGTCAGGGCGAAAATCGCAAACATGATCAACAGGAAAATCGGCAGTCCGAGGTAACGGTTCGTCATGACCCGGTCGATATTGTCCGAAAGCTGCTGGCGGCGTTCATTCGTAATGCGGATCGCCTCACGGCAGGCGCCGGAAATCATGCCGTAACGGGCATCGGGCAGAATCGTCTCACAGTCCACGCCGAAGCGGACCGCCAGCTTCGCGCGCAGTCCGGCGATCTCATCCGCCACGGGAGCGAAAACGGGAAGCGAACACAGATAAGCGTCGCCTTCCAGAAGCTTGATCGCAAAATAGCGCACCGGCACCCCCGCAAGAGAGGAAAGATCCAGCTTCGAAATCATTCCTTCCACTTCCGCGATCATATGATCCAGAGATTCGCCGTAACGCAGACGCGCCGGATATTGCACCTGTTCCGCAAGCAGGAGCTTCGCCATCAGCGATTTCATGTGCTCGATCCCCCTGCCCCGCGCACCGACAGTGCGTACAATCGGAGCGCCGAAATAACGTTCCAGAATCGGGATATTGAATTTCAATCCGCGCCGGTGCGCATCGTCCGCCATATTGAACACAAGCAGCATCGGCACGCCGAGTTCCGCAAGCTGAGTCGTCAGATAGAGATTCCGCTGGGGATTTCCGGCGTCAATCACATTCAGGATCAGGTCAATATCCTGCGTCAGCAGTTCATTGAATGCGACTTTTTCCTCCGGCGAGGAGGAAGACAGACTGTAAATACCCGGCAGGTCAATGACTTCCACTTCAATGGAGCCGATATGGCACACTCCGGATTTCCGTTCGACCGTAACCCCCGAATAATTCCCGACATGCTGGTGGGCTCCGGTAAGATAATTGAATATTGTAGTCTTCCCGCAATTCGGGTTTCCCGCCAGCGCCACCCGAAATCTCTGCTTCATAATGGTTCCCATCTTTCTGTTCTGTCCGGAAAAACCGAACTCCGCCTTCCGCTCTTTATTCCGTCAGCCGCAGCCAGATATGAGCGGCATCCTTGGCGCGCATGGAAAGACTGCTCCCCATGACACGAATCCGGAGCAAGTCTCCGAACGGGGCGTGCCCTTCCATCTGAAGGAGAGTCCCCGTGACCAGCCCCAGGTCGGCAAATTTCTTGATCCCGCGCAAGGTATTGCTCACACGCACGACGATTCCGGACTGTCCCACAGCCAGCTGATCCAGAGACACCAGGTCCTCCGTCGAATCAGAACAGATCTGCGGCATCGTCTGTTCCAGGTATTTCCGCAGTTCTGCACAATCGCTCCTCTGCATGATCGCATCTGTCAGGCTGACAAAGCGGGACATCACTTTTTCACAGACGATATGTTCCACCTTGCAGGCGGTGTCATTCGCCTCTTCCGGCGAAAGCTTCAGTATTTCACGGAAAAAATTATTGAATGCCGCATGGCGCAGCCGGATCACGGCGGCACGCTCGCTTCCCGCAGCGGTCAGCACAACCGGCGCATGAGACTGATAACGGATCAGCCCTTTTGCGGAGAGAGTCTGAAGCGCACTGGTGACAGACGGCATTTTCACATGCAGTTTATCGGCAATATCCTTCGTATGCGCGTGCCCGTTGTCTTCGATGATCTCGGCAATCGCCTCCAGATAATCTTCCAGACTGCTTGAAATCTTTTCCATTTCCATGATAAAAAACCGTCCTTTAATATTCTGTTAGGTTTGTAATTTAACCCATAAAACATTAAATTCAACAGAAAACATTCAGAAAGCCCGGACCTTTTTCAGAAAAGAAACACGAACCGGACTCCGTCACTCATTCCTGTTCGAAATCGCAATGATTCACCTGAAGTTTTTCCGTATGGTATTCCACAATCCCGGACGAATTTTGATAAATAATAAACTGCCCCGATGCGGAGCATACAGGGTATCGGGAGATTTTGCCTGTGGCAGCCAACATTCTTTCCTCTCCAACGGAATCTTAAAAAAAACGGAAAAATTATGAGAAAACGATTTGATTTTGGAAGAAAATGGAATATAATGGTCTATAATGGAACAAGGAGAAGCAAATGCTGGCATTTTGCGGTCTTGACAGGTGTTCTGTTGACGCCAATGGAAGAATCAAGCTCAGTCCCCGGGTCATTGAAGATTTCGCCCGCCGGGGAAGTGACGTCGTTCTCCATTGCCTGCCGGAAGGCGCCGTGGCTGTTTACCCGGAGGATATTTACCTCGAAATGAGGCGTTCCGTTCCGGACCCGGCTCAACGCGCGGCGGGCAGCATGGTGTTCCGCAGGACTCTGCGCAGATTCGGCGCATGGAGCCAGTCGGAAAAGATTTCCGCGCAGGGGCGGATCACGCTCCCGCAGGAATACAGAGAACATGCGGGGCTTGTTCCGGGCGGAGACGTGATGGTCGTCGGAAACGAGATCGGCGTCGAAATCTGGAGCCGGGAGCGTTGGATCGAAGAACAGAAGATGATTATGGAACACGAACGCGAAAAAGGCGAACGTGAAATGGAATCCGATCTGGACACAGGTCGGGGAATATGATATGGAAACCGGACAGGTAAAATAATTTTTACGGGAAAGGAGTGGCAGGAACTATGGAACCGTTCAAAAAAATGGACGCCAGAATGCGTTATATCTTATGCGCCGCAATTCTGGCTCTCTCGCTGCTGCTTCTCGGCGCAGGAAGATTCAGAGAAGACTTGACCAACCGCCGTGCACGGACGCTGCAAACGAAAGAGGCATGCCGGGAAGCTGTTATGGGATTGAAAAACGGAATCGCGGACAAGGACCGGAAAGCATGGTCGGCACTTGTCAAGGCGAACCCGGAACTTTTCGTCAGGGTGTGCTCTACGGGCATGAAGGTACAATGAGGTGAAACCAGACGGGACGGGCAGGAACTATGGCTGCCGGCAGCTTCAAATTCAAAACATTGATGATCCTTTCTTTCCTACTGATATGGGCGGTCGTAGCGGCCGCCCATGTCTTTTATTATGCAGTGGCAAAGCAGGAGGAATCGTTGAAGGAAACCCGCAGGATCGCATGGCGCGAAGCGGAAATTCCATCTCTGCGGGGACGCATCCTCGATAAAAACGGCGTTCCGGCGGCATGGAGCGAACTGCGGCACAATCTGGTGCTGGAAAAGATTCCGGAATCACGGCGGCGACGGGACAATCTGTTCCGCAGCATCCATCATTTTTTCCCTGAAATCCGGCTGCCCCATCCGGTGAAACTGCCGTTTCTGCTTAAAAACGATCTTTCGCCGGAGGAAATCGTCTTTTACTCGCGCAGGCTCAGGACTTATCCGGAGTTCAGAATCGTCCCCGTCATCCGCCGCGTGGTGATCGGACCGCCGGAAATACAGTCTCAGATCGGCAAAACGGCGCTGAACGACGCCGGGGAAGCAGTGGGAGTTTCGGGGCTGGAGCGGGAATACGATATGGAACTTTCCGGCACATCCGGCAGGATGACGGTCATGCTGGACAGGAACGGCAACTGGTGCAACGAAACACTGCGCATTACGCGCCAGGCGAAAAACGGCGAGGATATCCGGGCGGATTTTGAACTGCCGCCGGAAACAGATGTGTCAAAGGAGCTGCCCGAAGATGAAAAAGACTGATATGCTGATCCATCTCAGCGGCACCTCGCGGAGACTGCTTCCGTTCGCCTCGATCCTGATCCTGATCATTGCGGGGCTTCTCGGTTGTCTCTCGATTTACAGTGCGCGGGCATTCTCCGAGGCGCCGCTCTATTTTGCGCTGAAACAACTGGTCTGGCTGGGCGCCGGACTGATCGTATTCATCGGCGTCAGCCTCGTCCCGTTCTCCTTTTACAAAAAGGCGGCTCCGTGGCTCTACGCTCTCTTTCTGCTCTCACTGGTTCTGGTTTTATTCTTCGGAGTCGAAATCAACAATATGCGCGGCTGGTTCAGGCTGTGGGGCTCGCTCAGCATTCAGCCGTCGGAATTCGCCAAAGTGATCTTCCTGCTTTATCTGAGCGTTTTTGCGGCGGAAGGCAGGGAACTCAAACCGGGAAGAATTCTGTTCATGTTCGGAATCACTTTTCTCTCCATGCTCCTTCTGATGCTGGAGCCGGATTTCGGCGGAGCTTTGATTTTTTTCGTGGCATTCGTCACCGTACTTGCCGTCTGCGGAGCACGCATTTTCTATCTGTTGGCGGCATTCCTGTTCCTGCTGACATGCGCCGTGATATTCGTTTCAGTCAATGACTACGCAATGCTCCGGATTCTCGGCTACCTTGCGCCGGACGGCGGTTACGGAGTCAACGCCTGGCATATCAAACAGTTTCAATACACGATGGCACACGGCGGCTGGACCGGTTCCGCCTGGGGCAATGCCCTCTGGTCAAGCGCATTTCTCCCCCTGCCCCACACGGATTCCCTGTACGCCTCGATCGTGGAATCCGCAGGCTTCATCGGCGGAGTTATCGTGATCGGCGGATTTTTCGCAATGGGAGCCGGTTTCACGGCAATGTCATGGAAAGTCAAAGACAATGCGGGGCGCATCTTCGTTTTTGCCGCGGGAGTGATGTATCTGGTGCAGGCGCTGATCCATATCAGCGTCAACAGCGTGCTTCTCCCCCCGACCGGTGTCACTCTGCCGGTACTGAGCTACGGGGGAAGTTCACTGCTGTCGATCATGTTCGCCTTCGGCATCGCCTTCAGCGCCGCGCGGGATGAGTAAACTTACTTCATCAGGTAGAAGTAGGTGATTACGACAATGCCGAGGACAATACGGTACCAGCCGAAACCGCGGAAATCGCGGGTGCGGATGTAATTCATCAGCCATGCGATGACAGCCCAGGCGACAAAAAACGATACCAGAAAACCGATTGCCAGAGCGCCCCATTGTGCGGCAGTCATGCTGCCCCCGCGTTTCAGGAGGCTGTATCCAGATGCGGCGGTCATGGTCGGAATCGCCAGGAAAAAGGAAAACTCCGCCGCCAGAGTACGTGAAGCGCCGAGAGCCAGCCCCCCGATGATCGTCGAAGCGGAACGTGAAGTTCCGGGAATCATCGCAAGGCACTGAATCAGCCCGATCAGGACGGCGCGCGTATAAGAAAGTTCATGAAATGTCTCAATCGGATGCTCTTTTCTGCACCAAGCCTCCACTTTGATCAGAACCACGCCGCCGATCAGGAGAGCGGCGGCAACGACAAGGGGGCTGTCCTGAAGCATCTCGATCTTCGACGCCAGCAGAAAACCGATGAGCAGGATCGGAAAGACTCCGGCAAGGGTTTTGAACCAGATTTCCAGTGTGTCGCGGCAGACCTGTTTATCCGAGAACATTGCCGCCGGAATCAGTTTTTTATGAAAATAGATCACAACGGCAAGGATGGAACCGAACTGGATCACGACATTGAACATCTTCGAGAACGGACCCTCCGCCATATGCAGGAACTGGTCAACCAGAATCAGGTGCCCGGTGCTGCTGATCGGCAGGAACTCGGTAATCCCCTGCACAATGCCGAGGACTGCGGCTTTCCAAAACATATCAATCATTGCGCAGCCGCATCTTTCTTCCGGTTTTTCGCCATGGTTTCAATATCGGCGAGAATCAGTTTTGAAGCCTTGGCGACAGCGCGGCTCATCGCATCCGCAAATTCGCCCGGGGTATCGTCCGCCATCTTTTCCGTCACGAGAATCGTACGGATCACAGTGTTTTTCTCGCCGGATTTCCCCCGCGAAATCACATAACGGAGCCCGAGCTTCGCCATTCCCTTGTCCGCCTCGAACACAAGAACCGTTCCGGCGAGATGGTAGATATTTTCCGGCTTGGCGGCGGCCTGTTCATCGGGAATCGTCCCGGATGCGTTGTCACGGTAAGCCAGACGCAGATATTTCGTCACCAGCGGCCCCGGCGTCTGCACCCACTTATGAAATTCCCGCCCGTGAATCACATTGTCCTCGCCGCGCGTCGCCATGCGGTAACGCTCGCTCGTCATTGTGGTAAACGGCGAAACCTCAATCTGAAGCTCCGTATTGCAGCGCTCCGGAATGTCCAGATCATAATACAGAGTTTCAGTATTGTCGGGAGTCGGAAAGATACTGCATCCGCCCGCGGCAATCAGCACAGCCGGGAAAACGGCACGAAAAAGGGAAACGGCAGAAAATTTCATTGGAGCTCCAGCCAGTTATCTTGATCTCGAAGGAAGCTGCGGAATCTTGATCACCTGCCCGGCGCGCACCTGCATACTGGCGGGAATCACACCTTTGTTCGCTTCGGCAATCAGCTTGTAATATTTGGGAGAACCGTAAATCTTCCGTGAAATTCCGATGAGAGTGTCGCCTGCCTTGACCGTATAAGACCCGAGTTTCGCATCGGCGGAAGTTCCGGCGGGAGCAGCGGAAGCCGTGCCGGTTCCCTGAGCGGAGGAAGCTGTAGCAGGAGCCGCACTGTTGGCGGAAGCAATCTGCGAAACAGACGAAGCCGTCCCGGCAGTTCCCGCCGGAGCCGTTGCCCGGACCGGAGTTTCCGTTACGGCGGGAGGCCTGCGGACAGGCGCACTGCGCTGGGCTGCAATATCTCTGAGACGCTGTTTCATCTGCTGGTTCTGTGTTTCCAGCGCCTTGGAGTATTCCACATATTTATTCAGGCGCTCTTTGGTCTTCTCGAGGTCCTCGTTCAAAGCAATATTCGCGGAATTGTCCTTGTATTCTTCTTTCAGCTTTTCGT
>DXVA01000006.1:0-9291 GCA_019408975.1 Lentisphaeria bacterium
CTGACAATACTTCCTGAAACATTTTATGCAATCCAGTTTCGGCTGAAAAACCCTTTTTATTTTACAATAGGGCCCCGTCAGCTCCGGATAGGTCGGCCCGAAAAATGCCAGAACCTTTGTCCCTGCCGCCGCTGCAATATGCATGGGACCGCTGTCGTTGAAGATCAGAAGATCCGTCATGCGAATCAGCTCGACGAGTTCTCCGAGATCTGTTTTGCCGCAGAGATCCAGCACCTCGGCCCCGTTTCCCAGTGACTCTTTCAGCCTTCCCGCAAGTTCTTTTTCCGCAGGCGACCCGAGCAGCAGAAACGAAACCCGTTTCCTCTTTTCCGCAATCCCACGTATTATTTCTGCAAAGAACTCCGGCGGCCATTGCTTTGTCACCCATCTGGCTCCCGGTGCGACCGCAATCCATAGAGTGTCGGTTTTCCGCGTGAATCCCTCCTTTGCCAGAAGTTTTTCCGCTTTTTCTTTCTGCTCCGGCAGTACCGGAAGCTCGAAATACGGATCAGCCTCCGCCACGCCGGGAATCTGCCGGATCATTTCACAGTTGCGCTCCACAGCATGAAAGACATCCGGCGGACAGGAAAGTTTCCTGCTGTAACAGAGCTTTGCGAGGTTTTCCTTTACGTGGTCCGGACCGTAATATTCCGGCGCCTTTGCAAGGCGCGCCACCAGTGCGCTCCGCATAAGCCCCTGGAGATCGATCACCGCGTCATAATTGTTTTTCCGTATTTCTCTGCGGAGGGAGAAAAACTCCGGGAAGAAAGAGTTCAGCTTTCCCAGTTCTTTCCGGCGGAAAAGAATTCTGCGGCCGATTCCGGGCATGTAGTCGAGAAGTCCCGCAAAAGCGGGGTTGACCACCCAGTCCATAACTGCTCCGGGATATGCTTTGCGCAGTGCTTCAACCGCGGGAAATGCATGGAGAATGTCACCCAGGCTGCTGGGCTTGACGATAAGAAATCTCATGTTCCTCTGGCTCTGCACCGGATCAGCTCCCGCGTTCAAGGCGCGAGGCAAGTCTTTCCGGAAGCTGGGCTGCGAGGATCTTTTCCTGAGTCGTTCTGATGTCATAAGGCAGGCGATACCTTGTGACGCGTCTTTCATCCGAGTCGTAAACGGCGAAAGAAGCACGCGGGTCCTTGTTCCTCGGCTGTCCGATGCTTCCGACGTTCAAAAGATATTTATAGCCTGTGAGAAGCTCCACTTCAATGGAATCCGCCTCATTCGGATTGATGATTGCGCCTTCTTCCGGCCTGGCGACCCATTCCCGGATTTCATCTATCTGCCGCTCAGAATGGAGAGTGATGGGTTTCTTGCAGAACCCGACCGGCACATGAGAGTGTCCGCAGAAACAGACCTGCGTGAACTGATAGGCGAAATTGTCCGCCGCATGATGAACGTCGAAAATATATCCCCATGCATCCGGACTGTCGAGCGTGGCATGCACTGCAGTGATGGAGGTCCCTTTGACAGTGAGGCGCATCGGGAGGGAGGAGAGCCATGCCCGGTCCTCGTAGGTAAGCTGTGCCTTGGTCCAGAGAACCGCGGTTCTCGCGTGCGGATTGAACCCTTCCATGACCTCGTCATTATTGGACGCATACTCGTCGTGATTGCCCTTGACGACACCGGCAAGCGGGAGGGTGCGGATGATATCCAGACATTCCTTCGGATTTGCATTATAGCCGACAATATCACCCAGACAGATATATTGATCCACTTCAAGTTCTCTGCATTTCTGCAAAACGGTTGTAAAAGCCTCCAGGTTTCCGTGAATGTCACTTAATATCGCGTACTTCATCTCAAATCTTTCTGTATCCCTGACTGTTTTAAGGTCACTTTATTCATAAAATACATCAACAGTATAATGTTATGAAATATATCCATAATTTAGTAAATCGCAAGCCGGATATTGTTTGAATCCGGCTTTTTTTTATCCGGTAGCAGGGACATTGCGGAAGACTGTATGCCGATGGGAGTATTTATTTCAGGCGGCGCAGATACAGCGTGCCGCGGGAGGTGCCCGCCTTTTCATCCGGCATGGTTCCGATGATCATCATTTCAGAACCGTCATTCCTCAAAAAGATATCGCCGGATGCGGCGGAAGATGCCGCCTCTCCCGCACTTTTCCAACCGTCCGACCGCAATGCTTTGAGCAGGTCCGAGAGAACGGATTGTTTGTCATAGGGGCTCTTGAATGTCCCGTAAACGGATTTTCTTGCCGGAAACTTCATGACTGTGACAGGAGTCGCTCCGGGAGGAAGCGGCAGTTCGGATGGCCACGGCACCGATGTGTCAAGACCTGTCCGGGGGATGTCCATCGTAAACTGGACAATAGTATCTTTGCCGTCGAAACCGACAAGGAAAATTCTTCTGCGAAAACCGTTTTCAAGGGGAATTTCCAAAAGGACGGAATTGGAATTGATCGCCATCGGCGCATCAGGATATTTTATCCGAAGCAGCCGAAGCGCGTCTTTCAGCGTCCGGTCTGCCAGTGCGACGCCCATTTCCATGTTGCGTCCGTTGATGATGATCTTTTCCTGCCAGAGCTTCTGCGGTTCCAGAATATCCGTTGCACTGTCTCCTTTCGCAGATGCGGGCGAGCTCCCGCGGAACGGCCATAATGAAAAAATATCCGCGCGGAGTGAAAAAAAAGACAGAAATAAAATGACCGACAGTACAAACAACCGCATGAAACCGCCCCTCTTTTAGAAATCAGGTTCAGAGATCGGAACTCTTGGAGAAGTCTCTGGTTTCAAGCCTGCCGACAGCGACGGCAAGAAAAATAGCCGCAAGGCTGAAAGAATAGATCAGCAGCATGATGAAGACCAGTCCGAACATCTTGAAATCCTGAAAATAGAAGATAAAATTCGGGAAGAAATAATACAGGACGAAAATGACGCCGCCGGCTGCGCCCGCAATCCCTTTCGGAAGCATTGCCATCGCAATCGGAATGAAGCTGAATGAAAGGGAGAATACGAGGTAAAAGAATGAAACGATCATTGCCGCCAGTTCACCCGTGAAACAGGAAATCATGATGATCATTGCGCAGTAGGGAATGAATGCCAGAAGCAGATAAAGCTGTTTCAGCATCAGCATCATCGAATACAGTTCCTTTGTGTTGATGTAATGGGTTACATAAATAACCGCTTCGGAGATGACGAAGAGGCAGGCGCAGACAATGAGCATACCGAAATATTTTCCAAGCATATAATCAATTTTCCTGATCGGCTTGGAGAGGATGATGAGAATCAGGTCGGAGGAAATGTCTCTCGGAATTTCAGACGCCCCGAGGAATCCTCCCAGAACCGCACAGACGATGAACATCACGAACGAGGCGGACAGTAACGGCTGTGAACTGCGCCCGGCATCCAGCACCTGCGCAAAAATGGAATCTCCGGAGACCTGCTGCGTCAGAGGATCGAGGTCCGCCATGAAATAGGATATCACCAGAGTAATGGAAAGGAAAATAAAGAATGCCGGTTCCTTCATCCGCTTGATACTGAGCAAAGTAATTGCAAACATTATTTTTTATCCTTTCCCGCAGCATTCATTTTTTCCATTTCCTCCTGCATCATGAATTCCGTAATCGAGGGACAAAGCCTGCTTTCATCATACAGAGCTTCGGCTTTTTCTTCAATGTCACGGAACTCGAAACGCCCTGCGATTCTTGATATTTCCGTATAAAGAACGGAATAATCCCTGAATTCAGGCTTCATTTCCAGCAACGGTCTCAGGAAATCCAGACGGTCTTTCCACGTGATTTTCTTTCTGAGGTCATTCAGGCGATTCAAGCCGAGCGCCCAGATGTTGAACTGATACTGCTGTGGAAACTTCCTGAGATAAGCCTGATATTCCGGAATGGAAATCTTCCTGGGATTTTCTTCATTCAGAAGATAATAGGCAAAAGCAGGAGCGGATTCCGGTTTGTCCGCGTAATGGCTGCGCACATCCCAGAGAATCTTTTCTTTTTCCTCCGGATCACGGGTATAAATGCCGAGGGAAACCATTGCGGCGAGTTTTTCTTCTTCCGTTTCTGCCGCAGCAAGATCATTCAGCATCTCTGTCCGTGTGATACGGTAAGTGATCAGATCGCGAATGGATTCAGGCAGTTCATTGAGAATGGAATCAATCTTCACTTTCTGAGGATTGATATTAGCTACCGCCGCTTCCCGCAGAACTGCCTCGGATAGAAAATAAAGCAAAAAGACCGGTACGATTGTGAAAATCAAACCGATCTTTTTTTTCTGTGTCATAAGTATGACTCTGCCAGTTCAGGTTATTTGTTCTTGGTGCCGCAGTCGGCGCAATAGCTGCCGCCGGTCAGTACCTTCTGACAAGTCTTGCAGGTTCCCCAGACTGCAACCTTGGTTCCGCAGGATGTGCAGAACTTCGCTCCGGCAGGGGTCGGGGTAATGCAGTTCGGGCAGAGATGATTGTCGGCAAGAACTTCCTGCTGAACTTTTGCGATGAGAGCCAGAGTTTCCGGAAGGGGCTTGATCGGATTGCCGTCATAGTCAACCGGGTTCTTGGCGTTCTGAGCCGCTTTGAGAAGACGGGATTCCAGATCCGGAATGGAGCTGGTCTCTACGATCGTGCCTTCAAAAGAGCCTTTCTTGGAGGCTTTCCATTCATCATAAAGGACGGAAAGCGTCGCATAGTATTCATCAATTTTCTTGTCTGCTTCCGCTTTGGCTTTCGCCTTGGCTCTGATGTAGCTGCTCACCACATAAGGTTCAGGCTGGGAGGAACGCTGCATCGCCATTCTGAAATATTTCGCTGCCTGAGTGTAATCCGGCTTTGAAAGAATGTTGTTGGGGTCATTCTGATCGACGATTGTGCGGGAAAGCAGGAACCCTGCATTAAAGGGAAGCTTGGAATTGTTTTTCAGGTATTCATTGTCGCAAGCCTTCTTCAGGAATTCAATTGCTTTCTGGGGGTCGGCGTTGCTCATGCAGAGAACACCGCTCTGATACATTTCCTCAAAGTTCGGATCATAGGCAATGATCTTTTCGAGCATGGCGGAAATTTTATCGACATTCTTCGTGTCGATAGTGTCCATGCCGCCGGCGACATTGATGAAGCGCATCCATGCAACGTCCGCCATGATCTTGTGAAGACCGGCAATCGGGGCTTTGGTGAGTTCTCCCTTTTCGATCGAAATTTCTTTCTGCATGGGAGTCAGGATATTGGCAAGATAGGATGCTGCGAGAAGTGCGACAACCATTACCACGACACGGATAAGAGTATCTTTTTTCATAGTAGCTTTCACCCTTATTACTTAATGTCTTTGACTTTGAAGAAGAGACTTGTAAGCATCAGCGCGAAAATCGCGAATGCAATTCCCCACAGCGTGACAAGCCCGACATAGGACCACGGAATATCGGCATGATAAACCGCCTGTGCTCTGAAGTTGAAAAGGTCCAGATTCGGAAGGATGCCTCCGTAGAGCAGCGGAACTTTCTGGAGAACTCCGACGGAGTAGGAGAACCAGATTGCGATGATCGTAAGAACCGGAGCGACAACTTCCGGGAAGAGCGTTGCAAAGAAAACACCGATTGCAGCCATCGGGATGATGCTTAGGATCTGGAGAAGCTGTGCCTGGAACATCGGAAGAGCGATGGACTCGGAGAATGTGTAGGAGAAAATCACGAAAGAACCGAACGTGATCAGCGCGCAGATCACGATCGCCGCGAAAGAGATGCCGATCAGCTTGCCTGCAAGATACTGGGTTCTGCCGAGGGATTTCGTCAGCAGAGTGGATGCCACTCCCTGTCTGAGTTCACGCGGGATCTCGAATGTGATCGAGATTACTACCAGTGCGGCTGCCACCGCATTCAACGCCAATGACACGTCGATCATCAACGGTTTGTGCTGCCCCATCGAAAGAACCTCGTACAACGCGGCGCTTCCGATCAGAATCCAGACGCACAGAATTAAGAAGTACACTACCTTCATTCGCAGAATGTTTTTCCACGTTCCGCTTGCGATTGCCATGATCTCACTCATCTTGACACGCTCCCTTAGTTATTTTTTGTTAGATTAATCCCTGCCTGTTGATAAATATAGCATCCACTTACGCTTTTTCCAGATTATCTTCTTCAATTTTTCCAAAAAAGAATGTTTCGAGGTCCTCTTTGGCGTTTAAACGCTTCACGGAATCCCCGAATCTGGCGCTTAGATCGGCTATTTTCTTCTCCAGTTCCGGCGCTGCGGTCTTGAAAGTCAGTTCCCATTCGTCGTTTTCTTTCTTCTGGACATTGTCTGCGGAAGTCATGAGTTCCTTGACCGCTTCATCGCATTTCACGATCTTGACCAGAATGCCGTTGCCGGTGTCATGGGAGAGCAGGTCGGAAAGCTTGCCTGCGCAGAGAAGATGTCCTTTATTCAGAATGGAAATACTGTCGCAGATCTCTTCCACGTCGGAAAGAATATGACTGCTGAAAAAGACCGAGGCTCCGAACTTGTCGCGCTGTTCAAGAATGATCTCCTTGAATTCCTGGCGCCCGTACGGGTCGAGACCGAGCAGAGGTTCGTCAAGAATCAGAAGTTCAGGGCTGTTCAGAATCGCCTGCGCGATACCGACACGCTGAAGCATTCCGCGCGAGAATGTTCCCACTTTGGATTTTGCGTGAGGCGACATTCTGACGATTTCCAGAACTTCCTGAACACGCTGTTTCCGCTTCGATGACGGAATCTTGAGAAGTCTTGCGCAGACATCCAGAAACTCCATTGCCGAAAGCTGCGGCGTGAACGCCGGGCTGTCGGGAAGGAAGCCAATCCTGTTTTTCACCTCGACATCATCATACGGCTTGCCGAGAACGGTAGCCGTTCCCCCCGTGGGGCGGATCAACCCCATGAGAATTTTAATTGTCGTGGTTTTGCCTGCACCGTTCGGCCCCAGAAATCCGAATACCGATCCTTTGGGAATCGAGATTGTCAGATCTTTCAGCGCCGGCTTTTTGGCTTTCCGCAGCCAACTGCTGTAATCTTTTGTAAGATTTTCGGTTTTGATTACAAAATTGTCCAATGTGTCCTCCTTCCGGTCTCTGCTTTCAAGCGGAGGGTATTTTTATCCGCCGCCGTTCAGTTTTTACCGATCAGTTCTCTCGTTACTTTCAGCAGTTCCGTCATTTCTTCCGGAGTTCCTATTGTGATCCTGACGAAACTGCATGTCCTTGCTGCCGGAAAATACCTTACCAGTATATTCCGCCGTTTCAAGTCCAAAAAATAATTTTTTGCATCAATCGGCGGTGCGGCAAAGACAAAGTTGGTGTCCGAATTGATCACCTTGAAGCCCAGATCACGCAATGCGAGCGTCAGGGCTTCCCGGGTTGTCTTTACTTTTGCAACGCAGGTATCGAAATAACTTCTGTCCCAAAGCGAGGCTAAAGCAAGTTTCTGCGTCAGCATCGGGATATTGTAGGAATCCTTCATTTTCATCATGCCGTCGATGATTTTTTCATGCGCGACGGCGAATCCGAAGCGGAGACCGGCAAGGCTCCGGCTTTTTGAAAATGTCCGGCTTATAATGACATTCGGATATTTTCTGACGAAATCCAGACAGTTGTCACGCGAGAAGTCCGCATATGCTTCGTCAATCAGGACGATTCCGTTGAATTTTGCGCAGATTTCCTCCATTTTCGCTTTCGGAAACAAATTTCCTGTCGGTGCGTTCGGGCGCGCAATCATAAAAAGATTTGCATTTCTCGCCTGCTGGAGCGCATCCTCCGGGATCTCGAAATCCTCCGTGAGCTGAATCCGTATACAGGGAGCGCCCTGAAGCCCCGCGAGAGTGGGATAAAGCGAGTAAGTGGGCTCGAAACACGCCATCGGGCGCCGCGCATCGGAGAAACAGCGGGTTGCAATCGTGAGAATGTCGTCGGAACCGTTGCCCGCTATGATGTTATTGACCGAGAATCCGGTCATCGCCGCGATTTCCGCACGCACCTCAAGCGCCAGCGGATCGGGATACAATTTCAGTTTTTCATATTGGAACGATGCAAGAGTTTTTTTGACTCCCGGCGACGGCGGATACGGATTTTCATTGGTATTGAGTTTGATTACCGGAGCCCCTTTGGGCTGTTCGCCCGGGGTGTAGCCTGTCATATTGTCTATTTCAGGTCTGAAATAGGAGACATAGGAATTCATTTCTGCGATCCTTTTCTGCGGATGGAACCGCTGCGCCCATGTGCGTCGAGCCATTCCATTTCAGCAAATTTTTCAATATAGTCAACCTCGCGCATGAGCGCATCTTCGGTGTATTGAACGGTGCTGCTTCTGCGCATGAAATCATTGGCGGAAAGTCCATGGAAGAACTTCGCGGTTCCCGCTGTCGGGAGCACATGGCTGGGGCCTGCGGTGAAATCTCCCGCCGGTTCCGGTGTCCACTGTCCGAGGAAAACCGCGCCTGCCGCTTTGACGTCGCACGCACGATGTTCCGCGCCTTTGAACATGAGTTCGATGTGTTCCGGCGCATAATTGCCGGCAATCACGAGGGCTTCATTGATATCCGCCGCTTCGATGAAGAATACCCCATGTTCAAGAACACGTTCCACCGTCGCGTTTCTGGAGAGCGTCTCCGCCTGTTTGAGAAGTTCCGTTTTTACCCGGCCGATGATTTCGGCGCAGTCGGTCACGAGAACAGCCTGTTCAAGACCGCTTCCGTGTTCCGCCTGAGACAGCATGTCCGCCGCAATGAATGCCGGATTTGCCTCCGAGTCCGCTACGATCATGATTTCGGAGGGGCCCGCCACCATATCGATGGCGACGCTGCCGTAGACTATTTTCTTTGCCGCCGCAACATATGCGTTGCCGGGACCGACAATTTTTTCCACCTTCCGGATGGTATCCGTTCCGTAGGCGAGCGCAGCGACGGCATATGCTCCGCCCATCCGGTAGACCTCTTTCACTCCGGCTGTTTTGAGCGCATAGAGTGTTGCCGCATGAATCGAGCCGTCTTTCATCGGGGGGGTTGCCGCGACGATCTCTTTTACGCCTGCCGCCGTCGCAATTCCCGCAGTATGCAGAACCGTGGAAACCAGCGGAGCCGTTCCGCCGGGAATATAGCATCCGACACGGTCCATCGGCGTGAATTTTTCCCCGAGGACAACGCCCGGGCGCGGCGAATAATTCCAGTTTTTCGGGAGCTGATGCGCTGCAAAGTCCTGAATGTTCGCAAGCGCGGCGGCAATTGCCTCTTTTGCTTTCGGATCGATTTTCTCCTCCGCCTCCTCGAACTCTTTTTCCGTGACCCGGAAACCGGCAGGAGTGATGTCGAGAGAATCGAAC
>DXVA01000006.1:9301-13770 GCA_019408975.1 Lentisphaeria bacterium
GAACTTCTTCATGAATTTGCAGATTGCCTGATCGCCGTCTCTGCGGACTTCCGCAACGATTGCCGCGACTGCGGTTTCGATTTCCGGCGGACATGCCGGACGGTTATAAAGCAGATCAAGGGACTTCTTGTAATCCTGGTCTTTATATGATATTACCTTCATTTTCACATCTTTCCGTGTATTCCAGATTTTTTGCGCTATATATTATACATCAAAAATGCGAATATGCTAATCAAATTCTTGACGGAATGGCTCTTCCCGTGTAAATTACCCGAGAAAAAATTTTATTTCCATGACAGAAAGGGGAGTTCACATGTCTTCAAACGTTATCGCCATCGACGGTCCCGCGGCTTCCGGAAAGAGTACGGTTGCGCGCAATCTTTCCGAGGCGCTCGGAATCGCTTATATCAATACAGGAGCGCTTTACCGTGCCGTCGCCTGGAAATTATGCCGCTGCGGACTTGATCCGTATTCCGTGACTCCTGAACAAGTGGACAAAATCCTTGCGGAAACGGCGATCTCTTATGAAAAAGCAACACCGGATGCTCCGCTCGATATCAAAATCGACGGCGTATTCCCCGGATCGGAACTGCGCAGCGCCGAGATTTCCGCCGCGGCATCGAAAGTCGCGACCATGCCGAATGTGCGTGCCTGGCTGCTTGAGCTCCAGCGGGGAATGGCGAAACTCGGGCGGATCGTCATGGAGGGGCGCGATATCGGCACTGCCGTGTTTCCGGATGCGCAGTTCAAATTTTTCCTGACCGCCTCGCCGCTGATCCGTGCGCGCCGCCGTCTTTCCCAGAGCGGGGAGACTGTGGACGGTGCGACGCTGGAATCCGTGGCGCGGGATATTGCCGCACGCGATGAACAGGACAGCAACCGTGCCGTTGCGCCTCTGCGCCGGGCGGATGATGCGGTTCTGGTCGATAACAGTGACTGGGAGATTGAGCAGACGCTTCAATTCATGCTGGATAAAATCAAGGAGAAGGACGCCATGGAAAAAGAGACGGTTCTCACGTATCGCGTTCCGTATGCCGACACCGATCAGATGGGGGTCGTGTATTATGCGAATTACCTGAAATATTTCGAGATGTTCCGCAGTGAGATGCTGATCGACGCCGGTTTGAGCTATCTTCAGATGGAGAAGGAGGGAATCGCTATGCCGGTGATCGAGGCGGTCTGCCGCTATAAAAGTTCGGCGCACTTCGAGGACCGCCTGTCCATTACGGGACGCGTTGCCGAAGCAAAAGGCGTCCGTGTGAAAATCGAGTGCGAAGTCCGCTGCGGCGACAAGATTCTTGCCGACGGTTACACGATCCATGCCTGTATGGACATGAAGACCGGCCGTCCCACCCGCGTTCCGGCACCATTGCTGAAACTCTTGAAGTAAAGGAGCTCCCGATGGATTTTTCCGAAGTGTTGAAGAGACGTACTATCCGCCAGTTTACGCAGGAGCCTTTGAAAAAAGAAGACTTGCGGGCGATTCTGAATGCCGCCCGCCTTGCTTCCTGTGCTTCAAATAAACAGCGCCTGCGCTATCTTGTGGCGACGGAGAGCAGTCTTGTCGCAAAAATTCTGCCGCATACGGCATATGCTGCTCTGGTGCAGCCGCACCGTGACCCGGTTCCCGGCAGGACCTCCCCGACAGCGTTCATTGCCGTGATCTGCAACTGTGAACCGGGGCCGCTGCTCCATGCGGATGCGGGAGCGGCGATCCAGAGTATGGAGTTTGCTGCATGGGAACGCGGAATCGGCTGCTGCTGGATCGGGTCTCATCAGCGGGAAAAGGTTGCGGAGGTGCTCGGATTGGAACATCCCGGCCGGATATTGTATCTGGTTGCGCTCGGCTGTCCGGCGGAATCGCCCGTCTGCGAAGATATCGAAGACGGAGCTGTCACGAATTATTATCTTGACGACAAAAACACTCTGCATGTGCCGAAACTGACTGTGGACGCCGTTACAAAGTGGTGCTGACGTTTTTCAACCTGGAAAGAAATGATGGAAAAATCTGTTTTGTACCTCAAAAAAGGGCGGGAGAAGTCTCTGCTTCGCCGTCATCCGTGGATTTTTTCCGGTGCGGTCGAGCGTGTCGAGGGACATCCCCGGCGCGGCGAGACGGTCCGGGTCAACAGCCATGACGGAACATTCCTTGCCTACGGCGCCTATTCGCCGGACTCCCAGATGCGGGCGCGGGCGTGGAGTTTTGAGCAGTCCGAAACGGTCGGCAGGGATTTTTTCCTGAGCCGTATCCGGCGTGCTTTGAATTACCGCGAATTCCTCGGATACAATGCAGGAGACGGCGCCTGTCGTCTGCTTGCGGCGGAGGCGGACGGGCTGCCGGGAGTGGTCGCAGACCGCTACGGAGACTATATTGTTGTTCAGATTTCCAGCGCGGGAGGCGAGTTTTTCAAAAAAACGATCGCGGAAGTTCTGATGGAGGCGACGGGTTGTAAAGGCGTTTACGAGAGATCCGACCTGTCCGCGCGTAAAAAAGAGGGGCTGGAAGAAACAGTCGGGCTGCTTGCCGGAGAGATGCCGCCGGAATCGCTTTTCATTGTGGAAAACGGGCTTCGCTTCAAAGTCGATGTGTATCACGGCCATAAAACCGGTTTCTACCTTGACCAGAAGGAAAACCGCCGCGTGGTCCGTGAGCTTTCTGCCGGACGGCATGTGCTGAACTGTTTTTCCTATACCGGTACGTTCGGTGTCTGCGCCCTGAAAGGCGGCGCCGCCCATGTGACAAATGTGGATTCCTCGCGTCCGGCGCTTGAAACAGCCGAAGAAAATTATAAATTGAACAGCCTGCCGGAGTCCGCTTACGACAATATCGAAGGGGATGTTTTTGAATATCTGCGCCACTGCCGCGAATCCGGCGGATCTTTCGGCATGATCATTCTGGACCCGCCGAAATTCATCGACTCGAAAAATGCTCTGATGCGGGGGTGCCGTGCCTACAAAGACATTGCCCTGCTTGCGTTCCGGCTTCTGAAGCCCGGCGGGATTCTGGTGAACTTTTCCTGTTCCGGCTTGATGGAACGCCCTTTATTCCAGAAGATTACCGCAGATGCCGCGCTTGATGCCGGACGCGAGGCGTTGATTGTCCGCGAACTGACACAGGCTCCCGATCATCCGGTTCCGCTGTCTTTTCCGGAAGGGCTTTACCTCAAAGGGTTTGTGAGCCGCGTCCGCTGACTGCCGGCATTTATGCGGAATGAAAATCAGGCAAGCGTGATGTCAAAATTGAAATGTGCGGTGTCCTGTTCATTTTCCGCGGCGGATCGCAGATCGTAGAAAAAGGCGTCTGCTTCCTGCAAGGGAGGCAGGCTCAGAACCTTGCCCGGCAGCACTTGAGTCAGAATACCGTGTTTTTCCACAAGGAACTCATCCCCTTTGGAGTCCTGCATCCTGCCGTGGACGGGAAGCGCGGCGCGTGTGGAAAGCAGAACCGGACGCCCGTAGCGATAAAGTTCAAACGGCAGAACCGATTTTTTTGCGAGCATCGCAAGTTCCGTCTTCCCAAGTTCAAGCGACCCCTGTGCAAGAGCCGCGCCGCGCTGTTCCAGCTCTTTGACTGCCATTGAGTTGCATACGGGAAGCGGCATACAGGTCTTGACGGTCAGCCCCGGATAGTCTTTCAGCAGTTCAAAATGGCTCAGAGAGGTGATCCTGACAGTTTTTCCGCCTTTTTCCGCATACTGCGCGATTGCTTCGCGGACTGTTTTCAAGGAAGATTCGCTGATGTAAAAAGGCAGAAGGAGTTCTTCATTGGGCGCGGGAGTGTCATCCATTTCACGGGCGATGATGCAGCGGGACGCCAGTTTCGGATGCCTGCCGCGCGGTATCAGCGCCGTGTCCTGCCATTTTTTCTGCGGGCGCGGATGGGTGAGTGCCGCATGATCTTTGCGGAAGCGTTCGAGCCCGGCTTCGGAATGTTCCGCCGGCTGGAGCGGGTCGAGGAGCGGAAGAAGATGTTCTCCGCATTCTTTGCGCAGCTGCCGGAGGATGCTGGAGGGAAGAAACGGATTGCCGGAGACGGAGACATGCACGCTTCCCGCCTCGAAACGGTCATCGCGCAGTTTCCCGAACTCTTCCATGACGCGCTTCGGGTCGAGCGGCTGTTTTTCCGCTTCGGAGAGTTCAAGTTTCTGCTCATGAACCTGCCCCTGAATCTCCACGCTGCAGAAAGTCCGCGACAGTTTCACAGCAATGTCCAGCAACGGCAGCCGCAGGGGGAGTGCCGCGATACGTGCCGAATAGTCTTCCGTATGCTCCCCGATCTTGTAGACGAGCCCACCGCGCGGAATTTCTTTGTCCGCGTGGACAAAAACCTCTTCTCCTTTGCGGGCGCAGGAGATGTTTTTTCCGTGAAGAGTCATTTTTGTGATGCGGAGCGCGGGGCCCTCGTCTCCGCTCGGAGGCTGAATCCGGATCATGTCACCGGTAAAGACGCTGCGGCCCATGCTCATAGT
>DXVA01000006.1:13780-26301 GCA_019408975.1 Lentisphaeria bacterium
TTTTTCGCTTCAGGCAGTTTCATGCGGAAATCCTCGTCGGACTTCAAGGCGGCGTCCATCAGCATACGGTAAGCTGTTACGACATTTGCGACATAATCTGCGCGGCGCAGACGCCCTTCGATCTTGAATGAAGCTACGCCGGATTTCATCAGGCGCGGAATCAGCTCCGGCGTTCCGAGATCCTGCGCGGAAAGGAAGAACCCGTTTCCGTCTGCTGAACGGTGCCTTCTGCGGCAGGGCTGTTTGCATTTTCCGCGGTTTCCGCTCCAGCCGCCGAGCCAGGAGGACAGCAGGCAGGTCCCGGAAATGCAGCAGCAGAGTGCGCCGTGAATGAAGATTTCCACCTCGACCGGCGGCTTTGAACACATGATCCGCTCTAATTCCGCGAGTGTCGTCTGCCGTTCAAGAATCACGCGGGAGAGTCCCAGTTTTTTCGCATAGGCGAGTCCGGCGGAGTTGTGCAGTCCCATTTGAGTCGAGCCGTGAAGGACAAGCTTCGGGAAATATTCCCGCGCGATCCGCACCATCCCGAGGTCCTGAAGAATGATTGCATCCGGGCGGAGCTGTTCGAGCTGTGCCAGTTCCTGCGCGGCTTCGTCCAGTTCGTCCTCCTTGATCAGGGTATTGAATGTGACGTAGACATGACGATTCAGTTTATGCGCGTATGCCAGAAGCCTGGACATCTCTTCAGAAGTGAAATTTTCCGTTCGTTCGCGTGCATTGAAGCGTTTCAAACCGCAGTACACGGCATCGGCTCCGGCGTCGAACGCCGCAAGAGCGCATTCCAGATTCCCCGCAGGTGCCAGCAGTTCCATTGTAACCCTTTCCTTGTCATTGCACGCATAATATACCGTGCAAATGCACCGCTTTCAATTTTGAACGGTAAGAGAACGGAGATTTTGACTGAATATGAACTTGATTCCGGTATTTTCCCATGATAGATTAAGAGTGGTTCCTTGTTTCATGAAACAGATCGGAAAGGGAAATGATGCTTTACCGCCGGGATATCCGCAACGATTGCAGGAGGCTCTGGACCGGGCGCTGGACGGAGATGGCTCCGGATGCGGAAATCCGCCCGGAACTGGTTACTTTTGCAATTGTTTCACCGCAGAAACACGGATCGTGGAATCCGCACCGCCATATCGGCTATGAGCTGATTCTTCCCGCGCAGGGCACTGTGTATGAGTGCCATGTGAATTCCAGGAAAATCAGGCTGGGTTCCGGCGAGGCGCTGTTTCTTGAGCCGGATGATCTGCATATTGATCTCCTGGCTCCGGGACACATTTTTTATGCATTCAATTTTCAGCTGCGCCGTTTGCCCGGGCATTTCCCGGCTCCCGGAATTTTTCAGAAGGGAATTCCGGCGGAGAACCGGAAGATCAGGTTTCCGCCGAATGAAGTCTATTCTCTCATTACCGGAATTCAGGCTCATATCGAACGTGCTCCGAAGACGGTTTATTATTCCGTTGACGCCCTGTTTGCTGCTCTGTTCTGGGAGCTTGCCGCCGCAGTCCCGGAAAATCTTCTCGAACCGCTGCTTCTCCGCAAGTGCAACGATGACAAAATGCTTTCCGAACTGATCGCCGTGTTTGAGAACAACCTGACACGGAACCTGACGAATCAGGAGATTGCCTCCAGGCTTCATATCAGCGTGAGCCTGCTGACTCACCGGTGTGCAAAACTTATGGGGAGTTCTCCCGCCCGGGCATTCCTGAAATACCGGATTCGCATGGCGGAACAGATGTTTCAGGATCATCCGTCGATCCGCGTCAAGGAAGTGGCGGAAAAGCTCGGCTTCCCGAACGAATTTCATTTCTCCCGCGCGTTCAAGCGGGTGACGGGGAGGGCGCCTTCCGCAAAAGCAGGGGGTGCTTCTTCATACGATTGTAAAAAGTGATTTCTCATGGAAAAACAGCGGCACGGCTGCGGAATCCTTCCCCTGTCCGCATGGCATATGCAGGCTGTTTCCCGAATATTTTTCAACCTTTTAATAAAAAAACTGTTTTTGATTGAACTTTTTCTGAATTACTCATGTCGAATATTCATCGTATTTCCAAAAAAAACCGGAAAAAAGGGGAGAGTAGAGTTATGATGAAAAAGGTTTTACTGGCAAGTATTTTCGCCGTGGGAATTTCCGCATTCCTGACAGTTCCAGAACTCAATGCGCAGACACCGGCAAAGGCAGCGGAGAAAACGGTAAAAAGCGAAAAAGGCTGGATGACCGATTTTGCCGCCGCGCAGAAACTGGCAAAGGAAACCAAAAAACCGATGCTGGTTGACTTTACCGGGTCGGACTGGTGTCCGTGGTGCGTCCGGCTTGACAAGGAAGTTTTTGCACAGAAAGCGTTTCAGGATTACGCCGCAGGGAATCTGATTCTCGTGAAAATTGATTTCCCGCGAGGCATTCAGCAGAGTGATGCCATAAAGAAACAGAATCAGGAATTGGCGGAAAAATACGGAATCCGCGGATTCCCGACGGTGCTTCTGATGAATGGCGACGGCAAAGTCATTGGCACGACAGGCTACAGACCGGGCGGAGCCGAGAGTTATGTCGCTCACCTGAAGACTCTCGTCAAATAAGAAATTACTAAAAAATATATGGAACGAGGCGCAGCTGTATTTTGCAGCCGCGCCTCGTTCTATATTGAGAATGCAATAGTCTGCGTATGAACAGACTGCCTGCCGAAGCTACAGCTTCAAATCATCAAGCGCACTCCATGTGTCATCGGGGAGCGGCTGTTTCTGTTTTTTCTTTTTCGCGGAGCACCGGCATTTTTCCTTGTTCAGGTTGGCGCCGCATCCGGAGCAGAGCCCTTTGCAGTCTTCCGAACATTTGAACCGGGAAGGCATGGCAAGCAGGATATCCTCGCGGATTTCAGGAGTCATATCGACCTCTTCCTCCGGCACCTTTTCAATATGGATGCAGATTTCCGGGTCTCCGACTTTGACTTTGATTTTGTCAAGACAGGTCACGCATTCCGTTTCCAGCTCGACAAATGCCGAGCCGGTTACAAGCAGATCCTGCCCGACCATTGCTGCATTCAGGTCATAATGGATCGGACTGCATCGGAATACCGGAGTCCCGTGCATGGATTCCAGTTCCAGAATCGCGGAATCTTCTTCTCCTTCAACATGCAGGCCTTCCTGCCCGATCCGGGCGGTGTTGATTTTGATCATATCAGGCTCCTTTTTTGGAATGGAACTTTCCCCGGATTGCCTGTCTTACGATTTCCGGCACAAACGGCGAGATATCCCCGCCGCATTTTGCGATTTCCTTGATCAGACGCGAACTCACATAGGAATATTCCGGGCTCGGCATCATGAACAATGTCTCGCACAGATCATTCAGCTCGCGGTTCATCAGCGCCATCTGGAACTCATATTCAAAATCGGATACGGCGCGGATGCCGCGCAGGACGGCGCACGCTTTGAATGCGGGGACCGCATCGACAAGGAGACCGCGGAACGTCACGATTTCAATATTGTCGATTCCCTTGCATGCGAGCTCCAGCAGATGCATCCGCTCTTCAAAGGTGAAAAGCGGATTCTTCTCGGCATTTTCCGCGACGGCGATCAGAACCTTGTCGAAGATACGGCTTGCCCTGCGGGCGACATCAAGATGCCCGTTCGTAACCGGATCGAAACTTCCGGGATAAAGTACTGTTCTCATTGTTGATTGTCTTTGTTTTCGGAACGTCATGCAGGTTCGACGATGTTGAGAGTCGTGCCCTTGACAAGATTTTTTACATCTTCTTTATATTTCAGCATATGGGGAGATGCCAGATGTTTCTTCAGGCACTCGACGCATGCCCAGCCTTCAATGATCGTCACGACATTGTCCGGAATATGCTTCTGGGCATCCATTCCGGAGTCGAAATCGACCGTGGGCTGATACATGATGCATCCGCTTTCCGCTTTCACTGCGGGGACGTTGGCTTTGAATATTTTGAGGAATTCTTCCTTTGCGCCTTCTTTGACTTCAATTGAAGCGATCACATAAATCATAATCCGATTCCTTTCTCTTTGGTTTTGCAACAGTATAGCTTATCATTCCAATCTGTTTTTTCAAGTCGCCGGAACGGGGATTCGCAGTCTTTCGAGGTTTCAATCCGCAGACTCATAGACGATCAGGCGCTGAAGCATCTTGCCGAGCATTTCCAGCGAATACGGTTTCCTGATGAAGTTTGTGAACCCGTTCTCGCGAAGCCTGGTTGAACTTTCATCCTGATCGGAATCCGGGAACACGATCACCTTGACATCGGGATTCATGCCTTTGAGTGAGAGATAAATATCGGCATTGGTCATCTGAGGCACCGATACGTCAAGGATTACGCAGGCGACATCCTGAATGTTTTCCGCATACAGATTCAGTGCGCTGAACCCGTTGTCGGTATCAAGCACCGTGTAACCGATCTTTTCCAGCAGTTTCTTCGTGACTTTGCGCATCAGGTTGTCTTCATCGACAAGGAGAATCAACCCCTGCCCGTGCGGAATCTGTTTTTCATCGGAGTTCAGGGAGGAATCCGCCGTTGCATCGTTCGACTTGCTGGCGGCATTGTCGGTTTCCGGCAGATAGATTTTGAAAATGGTTCCGCGTCCCGGTTTCGAGCTGACGTCAACACAGCCGCCCAGCGAGTTGATCGCCGTGATTGCATGGGTCAGCCCGAGCCCCTTGTTTTCCGGATTGTCCTTGGTCGAGAAAAACGGATCGAAGATGCGCGGCAGGGTGTCGGGTTCAATACCGACGCCGGTGTCGGAAATGATGATAACCCAGTATGCCGGTTCATTCAGCGCTTGGCGGAAGCGGATCAGGGTATCGCATGCGACTTTATCGCCGGTGATCTTTTCGATGGATACGGAAAGGATTCCGCCGAGCTCCTTGTCTCCGCGTTTTTCTTTCATGACCGTCATGGCGTCGGATGCATTGTCCATGAAACTCAGGAAGACTTGGGCAAGTTGCGCCGGGTCAGCCAGAACCCATGATTTCGACTCATTCAACGCCACTTCGATATTGATCGTATGCACGAAAGTTTTCTGGCAGATCCGCAGGACGTACATGATCATTTCATTCAGGTCGATATGAATCCTGTTGTCCTCCGGGCGGGTGAGGGAGGATACATACTTCTGAGGCAGGAGCGCAAGCTGTGATGCCAGAGTCTGCACATAAGAGCTGTAAGGCACGACATCCGCCTGTCCCTCCGTTTCCGCGAGCGTATTCAGAGATGCCAGCGAATCGCTGACTTCAGCAAAAAGAGGAGCCGCATCCGCGGAGAGCATGTTCAGGGAGTCCTTGACCGAATTTCGCTGGCAGTCCTGAATGTAGGACTCGTCATCAATCCGGTAGGATGTCACATCGTCGAATTTGACGAGCAGCTCCGAATATCCCGCCTTGAAAGCCGAGGAGAGCATCGGGACGCAGAGAATATTGACTACGCGCAGGGGACCCTTGTTTATATTGATGCGTTCATGGTATTTGTAGTAACGCTTCGAGGAGTAGAGAACCGTATTGAAGAAATCCTTGAACTGGTTGAAGACCGGCAGTGTCTCATAGACATTTTTTCCGATGACTTCCTCCTCCGTCTTGTCGAAATATTTTTCTGCGTTGGCGTTCCAGTTGCGGATGATTCCGGTATTGTCGATGGTGAGCAGTACGGAGTCCAGCCCCGCCATGATGGCGTTCAGATTGGCGTTTTCCGCCATCATTTTCTGCGACATTGCCAGATGTTGTTTATTGTTCCGGTAAACGACATAGAAGATTGCGCCGAAGACCAGAATATTGGAGGAAAGAAGAATGACATAGATCAGGCGGACGAATCCCATTTCATTTTCGATTACATCCTTGATCTTGCTTTCAAAAATATCCAGCTTCTGAACTGAAGTTTCATAATAACGTTCACAGACAGAGAAATGCTGCTGCTTGATGTTGAGGTCGCTTTCCTGATAGGCCTCCTGTGCCGTCTCCTTGAATTTATCAATGTTTTTCACCAGGTCTTCAAGACTGGGTTCCAGCTTTTTCAACGTGGGAATGAAACTTTCGGCTTTTTTCAGGGGGCTCCAGACGTCTTTGTCGAGATTCTTCTCCTTGTCGCCGTTCAGAATCTCCTGCAGGGCGTCATTTGCACTTTTGAATTCGAAACGGAAATTCCGTGAGATAAAACCGAGCTCCGCATAGGAACGGCTCATGCCGACAATCGTAAGATAAGCGTAGATGTTCAATCCTGTCAGAAGTACAAAAAATACTCCGATCAGGATGTATAGAACGGTCATGTTCATTACTTTTTTTTGTTTGCCTGCCATAAGGCGCTCCCTTCACAGAAAACAGCTTAAGATTTATTAAGTAAAACAACGCAATGAAAGCAATATAACACGATGAAAACACTTTTTCAATAGGGTGCATGTCATTTCAATAAAAAAGCCATGCAGGATTTCTTCCTGCATGGCTGGAGAATTCAGGGAAACGGAGATTACGGATTCAGGAGTTTGACCGCGACAAAGTCGTCCCTGCGGTTCTTCATGTGATCTTCCTCAGTATTGCCGAGCGCAACCAGCTTTTCTTTGCCGTAACTGAGGGTTTTCATTCTGGACGGGGCAATTCCCAGTTCCAGCAGATATTCCTGCGCGGTCAGAGCACGGCGTTCGCCGAGGGCGCGGTTGTATTCCTCGCTGCCGCGTGCGTCGCAGTTGCCTTCGATTACAACACCGGTACCCGGGTTGCTCTTGAGATAGTTTGCGATAGCGTCAAGCTTGCCTGTCTCCGTGGATTCAATGCGGGACTGGTCGAACCTGAAATAGACGGTCTGGAATGTCACACCCGGAATCGGTGTTCCGAACCCGTCGTAATTCGACAGGCCGCTGCCGCTTTGCGACTCGCCGGGGGCATTGATTCCGGCGGAATCATCAATCCGCCCTCCGGTCAAATCCGCATTCCCGGAACCGCCGGGTTCCTTGACATTGACTTTTTCCGGCCCGTTTCCGTTCAAGGGACGGTAGAACTGATCTTTTTCCTCTTCATCCGAAGATTCGAAAATACCGCACGCACTTCCGAATACGGCAAGCCCGACTGCGAGAGCCCCCAACGAGAGAATTCTTCTGAATTTCATGGTGTTTTTGTCCTTTTTTTATGATAAAATTCGATTCCATATATAAAATTACCCACTTTTCCGGAAAAATCAATAGTAATTAAATTGACTATACGCGAAAAGCAAGTAGATTTTAAAAAATAAATGAACAAAACAACGGCTTTTGGCTGTTGCAAAACAATATAACCGGATCGGAGTTAGTGAAAATGGCAACGCAAGAACAACTAAACAACATCAGAACCGACATCGACTGGGGAGCCCTCGGCTTCAGTTACATGCCGGTCAGATCGCATATCCGCTGCTCTTATAAAGACGGCAAGTGGAACTCCGGCGTCCTGATGAATGAACACACCATCACCATGACCATCGCCGCGACTTGCCTCCACTACGGGCAGGCAGCTTTCGAGGGGCTTAAGGCGTTCCGCTGCAAGGACGGCACAGTCAAGGTCTTTCGTCCGGATGAAAATGCGCGCAGACTCAATCTTTCCGCGTCGCGCATTCTCGGTCCCGAAATTCCTGTCGAACAGTTCTGCGATCTCGTGAGGCGTGTCGTTCTCGACAATATCGACTATGTCCCGCCTTATGGTTCCGGCGGTTCTCTTTACATCCGCCCGCTCTATATCGGAACCGGGCCGCAGATCGGAGTTGCCCCCAGCAAGGATTATGAACTGCTGATTATGGTCATGCCCGTCGGTCCATATTACAAAGGCGGCATGAAGCCTGTTCCCGCACTCGTGATCGAGGATTATGACCGGGCTGCGCCGCTCGGAACCGGAACGATCAAGCTTGGCGGAAACTATGGAGCCAGCCTCAAGCCCGCGAAAATCGCAAAGGAAAAAGGATTTCCGATTCCGCTTTTCATGGACCCGAAGACTCATCAGTATGTCGATGAGTTCGGCACAAGCAACTTCTTCGGAATCACGAAGGACGGTGTTTATGCGACGCCGGATTCCCCGTCCATTCTCGGAAGCATCACGAATAAGTCGCTTCAGCAGATTGCGGAAGACCACGGCATGAAGGTGGAACGGCGGCACATTCACCGGGATGAGCTCGGCAGCTTTGCAGAGATCGGAGCCTGCGGGACTGCGGTTGTGATTACCCCGATTTCGGAGATCGTCACTGCGGACAAGGTCTTCAAATACGGGGAAGAGTGCGGTCCGGTGCTTCAGAAACTTTACCATGCCATGACCGGTATTCAGTATGGCGAACTTCCGGATACTCACGGCTGGATGTTTGAAGTCTGAGACCGTCTCTGCGGAAAATCTCCCGGCAATCAGCCGGGAGAAATAAAAAAACTGAAAAATTTTTCCGTCGGGCCGTCAGGCTCGAATCCATCTGAATAAAATTGCATTGCTTTGCATTTTTTCAGCGTTCCGAGTCTTTTCCGGACTTGAAAAAGTGTTTTTTTATGATTTCTTATTTTGTTTTGAATAATGAGACTTGAAAAATATGCTTCAGGCATTAGTTTAAGAATCATTATCAAAATACAGGATTTGAAAATGAAGTTAAGCAAGACTGTTCAAAGAAAAGTCATTGTGGATGAGTTGAGGAAGCTGAAATGCCATCCGACCGCCGACGAGCTGTATGATGTGGTGCGCAGGAAGCTTCCGCGGATCAGTCTGGGAACCGTTTACCGGAATCTGGAGGTGCTGTCCGCAAACGGGGAGATTCAGCGGCTGGGACTCGGCAGGAAGCAGATGTGTTTCGACGGCAATATGAGCCGTCATTATCATCTGGTCTGCCGCCGGTGCGGTGCTATTGAGGATATCGTGCCGGACGAGATGGACGGCGTGGAAAAAGAGCTGGAGTCGAAACTGACGGGCCGTATTACGGGGGTCAGTGTCAACTTCACCGGATATTGTGAAAAATGTGCGTCCCAGACGAAAAGGGATGCACAAGTGTTATAACCAAAACCTAAAGGGGGGTAATATGTTGAAGAAAAACACAATCCTGAAGTGCAACGATTGCGGATTCGTTACGGAAGTCGTTGCTGAGTGCAATTGCGAAAATTGCGAGATCACCTGTTGCGGCAAGCCGATGGCTGTTCTGGATGAGAAGACCGCCGATTCCAAAGGGGAAAAGCATGTTCCGTTTCCGACGGACAACGGCAAAGGCGGGACGAAAGTCATGGTCGGCGAAAATATGGCGCACCCGATGCTTCCCGAACATTACATCGTATGGATCGAGGTTCAGAACGGTCCGTATGTCAACCGCAAATATCTCAAACCCGGCGAAGAACCGTCCGCGGAATTTTATGTCGCCTTGAAAAAGGGGATGATTGTCCGTGAATACTGCAACATTCACGGGCTCTGGAAGTATGAAGTAAAATAAATCGCAGTCCGGGCAGGTCCCGGCGAAGTTCAACCTTAAAAACAGGACATGTTTCTGAATCATGGAAAGCCATTTGAAAGCCATAAAGGTCACGGATAGAATCTGGTGGGTCGGTGCAATTGACTGGGGACTCAAGGAGTTTCACGGTTACAAGACTGCAAGGGGATCGACGTACAACGCTTATCTTGTCCTTGCGGATAAAATTACGCTGATCGATACCGTCAAAGCGCCGTTCAAAGAGGAAATGTACCAGAGAATCGCCTCGGTGATCGGCGATCCGGCAAAAATCGACGTCATTGTTTCCAACCATGCGGAAATGGATCATTCCGGTGCGCTTCCCGATGTCATTCGCGAAGTCCGGCCGGAAAAGGTTTATGCCTCCGTCATGGGCGTGAAGACTCTTGATGCGCATTTTCGGATCGGTGACAAGCTGACGGCTGTCAAAACCGGTGATTCCATCAGCCTCGGAAACATGTCGGTGACATTCGTCGAAACGAAGATGCTTCACTGGCCGGACAGCATGTTTTCCTATATTCCGGAGGAGAAAATCCTGTTTTCGCAGGACGGTTTCGGAATGCACTTTGCGACGGACAAGCTGTTTGTCGAGGAGAATGACTGGGCGGTTGTCGAACAGGAAATGAGGAAATATTATGCCAATATTCTTCTTCCTTTCTCGCCGCAGGTACTCAAGCTTCTGGAGGATTTCCCGAAGCTGGGGCTGGATGTCGAGATCATCGCTACCGATCATGGTCCGATCTGGCGCGGGGAAATGCTTGCAAAGCCTTTTGAGCTGTATAAAATCTGGGCGGCGCAGGCTCCTGAAAACAGAGCGGTCCTGATTTACAGCACCATGTGGCACAGCACGGAAAAGATGGCGGTCGCGATTGCGGACGGCATTCGGGAAGGCGGCTCCGATGTGGAGGTCCTGCCGCTGGATGCTCATTCCAGAAGCGACGTCGCCACACATGTTCTTTGCGCCGGTGCGCTGGTTGTGGGATCTCCCACGATCAATAACGGCATGTATCCGGCGACGGCTGACGTGCTGACTTATATCCGCGGGCTGCGTCCGCGCAATCTGCTGGGTGTCGCATTCGGTTCCTTCGGCTGGAGTGGCGAAGCCGTTGCACAGGTCAATGAGTATCTGACCGGGATGAAGGCGGAACTGCTTACGGACGGCATGAAAGTGAAGTATGTTCCGTCGGAGGATGATTTGAAAAAATGTTTCGAGCTTGGTTTGCAGATCGGTAAGGCGCTCAGGGAGAGAGCCGCTGCAAAGGCTTGACACGATCAACAATAAGGAGAATGTAAAATGGACAAGTATGTATGTGATGTATGCGGTTATGTTTATGATCCGGCAGTCGGCGATCCCGATAACGGCGTTCCTGCCGGAACACCCTGGGAAAAGGTTCCCGATACCTGGGTCTGCCCCGAGTGCGGAGCCGGCAAGGACCAGTTCTCCAAACAGTAATCGCCAAGGATCGGGGAATGCGGGCAGGATAAGTTTTCCTGCCCTCGCTCCCCTGATCTTTTCAGTCGTTTTCTTACGCAGTTTCTCCGCTGGAATGCGGAAACTGCAACTTTTTTTATGAACCCCTCTCTCGACAGCCAGCTTGAAAAACTCTACCGGGATTATACGAAGCGCGAATATATTGATCCCGACCCGCTGATGTTTCTTTATGAATATGATGAACCGGCGGACCGTGAAATTGCGGCGCTGATTGCTTCTTCGCTTGCCTACGGGCGGGTCCAGCAGATATTGAAAAGCATCCGCAGGGTTCTCTCCGTGATGGGGAGTTCCCCTTCTTCTTTTGTATTGAAGGGAACGGAGAAACAGTTCCGGTCGGCTTTTGCGGATTTCAAACACCGGTTTACGACCGGCGCGGATATGGCTTTGCTGATGTGCGGTGTCAGGAAAGCTCTCAGAACACACGGATCACTTCAGCAGACATTTTTATCCCATTATTCGGATTCGGACGAAACTCTTCTTCCCGCATTGACCGGGTTCAGCCATGAACTCTGCTGTTTTTTCCCGGAACATACCTCCTATCTCCTGCCTTCACCGGAAAAGGGGAGTGCATGCAAGCGTGCGAATCTGATGCTGCGCTGGCTGGTGCGGACGGATGCAGTCGATCCGGGGTGCTGGGACTGTGTCCCGAAAAATAAACTTCTGGTTCCGCTTGATACGCATATGTTCCGCATTGCAAAGGAGCTTGGATTGTGCTCCCGTTCCTCTGCGAATCTGAATGCGGTTTTGGAGATTACCCGCGCGTTCGCCGCATTTGCGCCGGATGATCCCGTCAAATATGATTTTGCCTTGACCCGCTTCGGAATTCATCCCGCCGTCAGCAAGAAAATACTGCCTGTAAAATCTGAAAAGAAAGGTTCCTGAACAAAATGTTGCCCCGTTCCTGTATTCCCTGTCCAAAAATCGAAAACGATGCCTATGATTGGTACAAACGTCACGAAATCCGTTGCGGACTTGCAAGGAAAAATTCATACGACATTGTGTTTATCGGCGACTCCATCACGCATTTCTGGGCGGATGAAGACGGCGTGACACATGGCGTGGAGGTCTGGCGCGAATACTACGGCAGGCGCAGGGTTCTGAATCTCGGATTCGGTTTTGACCGGACTCAGAATGTTCTCTGGAGGATGGAGCATGGAGAGCTTGACGGACAATGTCCGAAGCTTGTTGTGCTGAATATCGGGACGAATCAGTTTTCCGCGACTCCGAATTATCCTTGTGATACTTCCGGAGATGCGGCGGAGGGAATCAAGGCGGTCATTGCAAGACTCCGTGCAATGTTTCCCGAAACAGAACTTATCGTCATGGCGGTTCTGCCGCGCGGGACAAAGGAAATGGAGTATCGGGAGAAAATCGGTGAAACCAATGCGATTGTGCGCGAATATGCCAAAACTCTGCCGCATACGGAGTATCTGGATTTGAGTGCGCAGTTCACATATCCGGACGGTTCCCTCAAAAGAGAACTCTACCGGGACTGCCTGACTCACCTGACGCCTGCCGGCTACCGTATCTGGGCGGAGGCTCTGGAACCCCGCATCCGGCGCATCCTGAATGAGGATTAATTCTGACCCGCCCCCTTTTTCCGT
>DXVA01000006.1:26311-37073 GCA_019408975.1 Lentisphaeria bacterium
CTTGAGAAGCAGGCGGACCGGAAGCGAGATCAGGAAATAAAGCGAGAGAACTGCAAACAGAAAAAGATTCAGCTCGAAAAACAGCAGCGGCAGCGCATAGTGCGAATCATGGGAGACGGGACTCGCAAGCAGATGAAAAAAACTGTTCGGATACAGTCGGAGCAGCCATGCCTTCCAGAAAGCGACGGATGCTGACATCAGGAGGAACTCGACCGGAACCAGCCAGAAGATCCTGACGAAAATTTTATGCAGGCGCCCCGTCTTGTCCCGCTCGTAATAAAAGAAGATCAGGGTCTGGATGACCGCCCAGAAAAAGAAGAAAAGAGTGATGCCCGCTTTGATCGGCACGATTGCCGTGAGTTCACTGGCATCCTGAAAATAGAGTGTCGCATACAGCCCTGTCTGTCCGGAGAGTGCGGGAGTGATTTCTATTGAAATATGATTTTCGCCCCTGATATAATTCCGGTCGAGCCCGACAACGGTGCAGTTGTCGGGATGGGCGGCGTATTTTCTCATATAAGCATAGGGCTCATACAGATTGCCGAGCGTGACCGGCAATATTTCTGAATTGAAGCGGATACGGACGGTATGTGTTTCGAGGCTTTTCCGCAGGCTGGTTTCGCGGGGAAGGCTGACGATGATGCGTGCTGGCCCGCGATGATAATGCCATTTGCAGAAATCCATGTTGACGGACGCGGAAAGGATTGTGGTATTGCCCTTGTGGCTGATGGTAAATGGAACAAGCGAGGTTCTGCGTGCCTCGCCGAATTCGATATGGGCGCGGAGCCAGGAGGCGGCGAAAAAAATCGCCAGCCCCCAGCAGCAGAGCGCCGCCGAAAAAAGAATGAGTCTCCTGATGACGGACATCAGCGCAGGCCTACCGCACGGTAGACTTCATCCACAGTCTGCGCGGCGACGGCGTTTGCCTTTTCCGCTCCCTTGCGCAGAACCTCGTCAATGTATCCGGGTTCTTTCTCCAGTTCTTCACGACGGCGGCGCATCGGAGCAAAATAGTCCATGTAAGCCTCGAACAACGCCTGCTTTGCGTGTCCGTAGCCGAAATTCCCCGCACGGTATTTTGCCGCGAGATCGGCGATCTGCCGTTCATTCGAGAACAGCTTGAACAGTGCGAAGATGTTGCATTTGTCCGGATCTTTCGGGTCCTCCATCGGAGTGGAATCGGTCGGAATGGACATGATCTTCTTGCGGATCGCTTTTTCGTTCCCGAAGAGCTCGATCGTGTTGTTGTAGCTTTTGGACATCTTCTGCCCGTCGGTTCCGGGGATTACGGCGACGGACTCGCTGATGATCGGTTCCGGAATCACGAAGACTTCCTGGTACATCTGGTTGAACTTGATTGCAATATCGCGTGTAATTTCCAGATGCTGTTTCTGGTCCTTGCCGACCGGAACCGCATTGGATTTATAGAGCAGAATATCCGCCGCCATCAGCACCGGATAGGAAAAAAGCCCGTTGTTCGGGATGAAGCCCTTTGCAACTTTGTCCTTGTAGCTGTGGGCGCGTTCAAGCAGGCCGAGCCCGGTAATCGTATTCAGAATCCACGTCAGTTCGCAGACGCCCTGAATATCCGACTGGCGGAAAAACGCGGTTTTTTCGGGGTCAAGCCCGCACGCAAGATAATCAAGCGCAAGGCGCCGGATGCGCATACGCAGATCCTCCGGTTTCGGATTGACCGTCAGCGAATGAAGGTCCGCAATGAACAGATACGTATCGCCGGGATTCTGGTTCTGAAGCTCGATCGAGGCTCTCATCGCCCCGAAGTAATTGCCGATATGCAGAATGCCCGATGGCTGTATGCCGGTAAGAATTCTTCTGCCCATAGTGAATTATGCCTTTCTGACCGAAACTTTGCAGGGCTGTCCGTTGAGGTCGAATTCAGTCTCCGCAGAGTCGGATTCGACGATGGAGAGAGCCAGCGTCTCGTTCGCAATATAATCTTTGAATTCAGTGATGGCGTTTGCAGCCTCAACCGAAGATTTGAACTCAATCATGATCCTGTCGGATACATCAAGGTTCATTTCCTTGCGCATGTTCTGAACCTTGCTGACGAATTCACGCGCATAGCCTTCATGGATGAGCGCCTGATCCAGTTCCGTGTCGAGCGCGATCGTTACACCTTCCTCGGTTGCCACAGGCATTCCCTTTTTTTCCTCGCGGAGAATGTTCAGGTCATCCTTGCCGAGTTCGACAACCGTCCCCGACTTGAGTGTGATCGAAATTTTTTCTCCGCGGAGAACCGATGCGATCTGCGAAGACGGAAGCGCCTGAATCAGCGCCGCCGCCTCTTTCATCTGCGGGCCGAGCTGTTTGCCGAGTGTCTTGAAGTTCGCTTTGGCGGAAAGAGTCACAAGCTCCTCTTCATCCGCGTGGACTGCGATTTTCTTGACGTTGAGTTCTTCCGCGATGATGTCTTCGGTTTCTTCCAGCATTTTGCGGATTTCCGCATCGCCGGAAACAAGAATCGCCCGTTTGAGAGGCTGTCTGACCTTGAGATTGCGTTGAGTGCGGAGGAAACGCCCGAGCGAAACCGCCTTCATGGTGGCGTCCATCTGTTTTTCGAGATACGGATCGCGGCGCCATGTTTCCGCTTCCGGATAGTCGCAGAGATGTACCGATTCCGGCATGGACTCGGTGCGGAGCGTGCGGTAGATTTCCTCGGTGATGAACGGGATGAACGGCGCGGCGCACTTCGTAAAAGTCAGAAGCGCATAATACAGTGTCGCATAGGCTTCATTCTTGTCGCTGTCGTTCTGGCTTTTCCAGAAACGGCGGCGGCTCCGGCGGATATACCAGTTCGTAAGGTTTTCGACGAACTTTTCAAAGCTGTTCGCCGCTTTCTGGAGATGGAACGTATCCATTGCGTTCCGGATTTCCTCGACCATGTCCGCGAGCGAGGAGAGAATCCAGCGGTCCAGCGGATTTTCCAGTGTTTCGGGAGCCTTGCCGTCTGCGGCGGGTTCCCACTTGTCGACGTTCGCATAGGTTGTGAAGAAACTGAACGAGTTCCAGATCGGCAGGATCACGGCGCGCATGACCTCCTTGACGCCGTTCTCGGAGAACTTGAGGTCCTCCGCGCGCACCACCGGCGAACCGAGCAGGAACAGGCGCAGGGCATCCGCCCCGTAAGTTTCGACGATATACATCGGGTCGGGGTAGTTTTTGAGGCGTTTGGACATTTTCTGCCCGTTTTCCGCAAGGATCATGCCGTTGACGACCACATTGCGCGCCGCAGGTTTGTTGAACAGCGCGGACGCGAGAACGGTCAGCGTATAGAACCAGCCGCGCGTCTGATCCTGTCCCTCAGCGATGAAATCGGCGGGGAAGTTCTTCTCGAAGCGTTCCTTGTTTTCAAACGGGTAGTGATTCTGGGCATACGGCATGGAGCCGCTCTCGAACCAGCAGTCGAGCACTTCCGGCACACGGGTAAGTTCGGCGCCGTCTTTGCCTTTGAGCTTGATCGGATCGACGAAATGCTTGTGAATGTCCGTGATCTTCTGCCCGGAGAGCTGTTCGAGTTCGGCGACGGAGCCGACGCAGACCATCTCACCGGTTTCCTTGTTGCGCCAGATCGGAAGCGGGCAGCCCCAGTAGCGGTTGCGGCTGATTGCCCAGTCGCGCGCGTTTTCGAGCCATTTGCCGAAACGCCCTTCCTTGATGTGCGCGGGAACCCAGGACATCTGTTCATTGGCGGCAAGCATTTTCTCTTTGATCTTGTCGATGCGGACGAACCAGGTCGAGACCGCTTTGTAGATCAGCGGAGAGTCGTCGCGCCAGCAGTGCGGATAGTTGTGGTTGATCGTGCCACGGTGAACCAGCTTGCCCTCCTCCTTGAGGCGGCGCATGATATCCTTGTCCGCATTCTTGACATAAATGCCTTCATAATCGGGTACGGCTTTTGTGAATTTGCACTCCTCGTCGATCGGGCAGACGTCCGGGATGCCGTTTGCCTTTCCTGCGATGGCATCGTCTTCTCCGAATCCGGGAGCCGTATGGACAATGCCCGTTCCGTCTTCCGTGCTGACGAAATCCGCGTTGATCATGCGGAACGCGCCTTTTTCACGATAGTCGGCAAAATACGGGAAAAGCGGTTCATACTGCATACCCTTGAGATCAGTGCCTTTCATTTCCGCAACGATTTCCGGCATGGCGTCTTTTTTGTAGTAGGCGCCGAGCCGCGCCTTCGCCAGATAATAGTATTCGTCGCCGTCCTTGACTTTTACATAGTCGATGTCGGGACCGGTGGTGAGCGCCATGTTGGAGGGCAGGGTCCACGGGGTCGTTGTCCAGGCGAGGAAGTAGGTGTTGTCCTCGCCGAGAACCTTGAAGCGGATCGTGATCGCGGGGTCCGTGACCTCTGCATATCCCTGATTCGCTTCGAAGTTGGAAAGCGGCGTGGAACAGCGCGGGCAGTAGGGGAGGATCTTGTATCCTTCGTAGATCAGCCCCTCGTCCCAGAGCCGCTTGAAGACGTTCCAGATGGATTCCATGTATTTGGTGTCCATGGTGCGGTAGCCGTTCCTGAAATCGACCCAGCGCCCCATGCGTGTGACAACCGTTTCCCATTCCGCCGTGTAACGCAGAACGATTCCGCGGCAGGCTTCATTGAATTTATCAATACCGTAGTTCTCGATCTCTTTCTTGCCGGAAAGCTTGAGCTCTTTTTCCATTTCATATTCGACCGGAAGCCCGTGGCAGTCCCAGCCGAATGTGCGTTCGCAGTATTTCCCGCGCATCGTCTGGTAACGGGGAACGACATCCTTGATGGTTCCCGCGAGGAGGTGTCCGTAGTGCGGCAGCCCGGTTGCGAACGGAGGGCCGTCGTAGAATACGAATTCATCGTTTCCCTTGCGGTTTTCCAGTGATTTCTGAAAGACATTACCCTCTTTCCAATACTGGAGCACATCGCGTTCCAGCGCCGGAAAGTCCGCCTGTCCTGATCTTGTTTTGAACATGACCTTTTTCCTGTATTGATAAATGTGATTAAATTTTATGTTAAACTGAATAATATACACCGGTTTATGGAAAATTCGAATTGCGGAAAAAGGTTTTTCAAAAAAATCAGGCGGATGTCGGACCGGAACCGGACCGCATGGACGTTCAGGAAAACGGGACCGGAACAAATTTGCGTCCGGCAATCCCTTGACCTTCCGCCGGATGTCCGCCCGTCCTGTTGCGTCACCCTAAAAATAGTGAAATATTTTTCCACTTTCCCGTGACAAGACGTGAGGGTATGCTATATTAGCGGAGGAATGCCTGTTTTTGTATTCAATATTCTGATAAGAAAGTGAGGTCATCTATGAAGACTGCCTGTGAACAGAAAACTCTTGAGCTTGCCCACAGCGAATTAACCCGGTTCAATGGTTATGCAAAGCTGAATGTGGACCCTTCACTTCCTTCTTTCGAAATCCGATGTACCAGCGGCGCCGTCATGATTTCCGGTCCGACCGCCGTGGATGTGCTCTACGGTGTCTACGATTTTGCGGAACGTTATCTCGGTTATTGTTTCTTTGAACCGGGGCGCGACCGTTTCAATGCGGAAAATATCGTTTACCCTCTGCCGGAGGGAGTGCTTGTCAAGGCGCGCGCGCCGTTGATGAAGAACCGCGGATTCATTCAGGAGTTTCCGTTTGACGCGGATACCCCTGCGCTTTTCGACTGGATGGCGAAAAACAAGCTGAATTATCTCCAGACATGGATGAAATATTATGACGATCTGACGCCGGAGCTCAAAGAGATGGCGCAGATACGCGGAATCGAGATTGAAAGCGGGCACCATAACTTCGATTACTGGATTCCCGGTAAGAAATACGGCAAAACTCATCCCGAGTTCTTTGCCGAGATCAAAGGAAAACGCATCAATCCGTCCGGCGGCAAGGGTGCGTTTCTGCTGAGCGAGCAGCTCTGCACGACGAATCCGGCGCTCCGCAAAGAGATGGTCAGGAATATCCTTGCCTACTGCAAGAAGAATCCGGAAATCAGAACGGTTGCCGTGATTCCGAACGACGGTTTCGGCTGGTGCGAATGCAAAGAGTGTTCCGCGTTTTATGACAAGAACAGGAAAGGGGATCTTTACAGTGTTTCCGAGCATGTCTATAAAGCGAGCGGAATTTATCATGACCTCGTGCGCTATGTCGCGGATCAGGTTCATAAGACACGCCCGGATATTGATGTCGCGTTCTGCGCATATGTGAACTACTGCGCGCCTGCCGAAGGTTTTACTCTGGACAAAGGCATGGTGCTCCATTTCGCCCCCTACTGGCGGTGCATCAACCATACGATCGACGACATCGAGTGCCCGATCAATTCCCGCTACGCCAAGGATATCCGTGACTGGGCGGCGGCCAAGAACGGCGGCACATTCAATATTTATGAATACTATATGGGAGTCAATTTCTATGTTTCCCTCCCGATGATTCATTTCCACGAGATGTTCCATGAGATGCACTGGTATGCGGAAAACAAGGTGGACGGAATTCTGACGCAGTTCCATATCCCGCACTGGACCGTTTACGGCGTGAATTATTATCTGATGGGGAAAGCGGCATACGGGGAGGACGAGCATGAAGCCGTGAACGGCATGCTTCAGAAACTGTTCGGCAGAGATGCGTCGATTGCGGTCCGTTTTTATGGCAAGCTGAAGAAACTGATTCGCAGTGCGGGGCATTGCCATATCCCGTATCCGTATTCCCTGCTGAGCCGGACGACACTGGAGTCTTATGATACGGTCCGTTCCTTTGCGCTTGAACTTGCAGCGAAGGCTCCGGAGGACCGTTTCCGCCGGGAACTGGTGATCTGGTCGGAGTATCTCTGCCGCTTCAAGAAGCTGTTTGACGATTATCGCAAGGGCGAAGCCGGAGTCACGGAGATCGAGGCGTTCCGCAAGTGGATTCATACTTACGGCGATACGCGTGTCTTTGTCCATTCCAGGATTGACCTCTTGCTTGACGCCTGGATTGACGCGGTCAAGGCGAAGAAAGAGTGGCTCCATTTCAATATCGACTGGGAGGACGAATATATCCGCAAACACCGTGACCTGCTCGGCGTGAGCCTGGATTTCTACTCGCTTCCGCTGCCGCCGGTGCGCTATACGCGTCCCTGAAATCGTGAAAGCACAGATGCAGAGTGAAATCTCTTTCTCTTTGCATCTGTGTTTGTCCTGATTACTTTATTTCTATAATACGACCCTGTCCAGGGTGCAGTTCCAGTGAAAAAGCGCCGTTGGCTTCAAGCCTCTGGGCATTTAATACATCGCGAAGACTTTTTCCGTTCGGTATTTGAAAGTGGATTGTTCCGTCTTCCGAAGAACCGTCTGCTACACCGCAGAAGATATAAACTTTTCCCTGCCATGCAAAAAGTTTATGTTCCATTGCTCCCCGGGTTTTAATTTGTTTTGACCAGTCCGGCAGTGCTTCGCCGGAGATCAGTGCAGGGGCGATTTCCGAAAAACGTTTGAAACTGTTGAGTACACGCGGAGCCAGTTCCCGGTATTCCAGATTGTATTCCGGACTTTCCAGATTCGGCAGAGTATAATAGAAGATTCCGCTGGCGCCCCAGATGACCGGCATGACGAAATTCGACTGATTGTAGTCCAGGGACGATGCCGTCGAGTTCTTGTAATCGATATTTCCGAATACATGAATCACCGGAAGATTTCCCATTCGGAGCTTGATGATCCTTGCCAGATTTTTGCTGCTGATATCGATCATCAGGCAATCCGTTGTTTCGCCCAGCCCATACTCGGGTTTGTCATACATGTAATGAAGTCGGGTGGGGTCTGCCTTTTTTACCGTCTGATAATTTTTCCTGACCAGTTCGAGGGGAGTCCCTCTCATGCGTACCTCATCGGAGTAATATGACAGAATTGCCGGATAACGTTTATAGGCGGTGATCCAGTGGGACATGCTTTCCAGAGCGGATTCCCTGATCTGGAAACCGGGAGGCAGTCCCATGAGTACCCACATTCCCAGTTTTTCCGCATCGCGCAGCAGCTTCATGTTTTCTTCCCTGACAAACCAGCTGTCGGTGCCGTATGTGTGAACGGTATTGAATCCGCAGTCTTTCAACTTCTGCAGCGAGAAATTCCATCCCAGACCTGCATATATACCGATGGGGAAGATGGTATCGCCCCGGGGAGTTTTCAGCGGGATCATTTTATCAAAATCGGCAAGATGATCCGGCAGTTTGCCAATACGCTCAATTTCCAATTTACTGACTGCGATCAGCGACTGGTCCCGTTTATCATAAACCAGCAATTGAAATACAGAAGTTCCGACAGGCATCTCGCTGACCGGCAGTTCGACCCTTTTTCCGTTAACTCTGCCTTGTATGAAATCGTTCTCGTTTTTGTAGAGCCGGATTTCGAACCGGTAATTGTCGTAGGAATGTTCCGGAATGCCGCTGACAACATATTGAAGATATTTTTTGTCTGAATCCGGCAGAACGATTGCATCTTTCGGCGTCAGCGGCAGCAATTTGACCGGAGGGGCGAATTCTGCTACTTCCTTTTCCTGAATGGAAATTTTTCTCAAACTGACATTGCGGTACCAGACAGGACTGGTGGAACGGTTCTGCAGGCCCAGCGTCACGATCCCTTTTTCCGGAACATTCTGCGGTATCCAGAAGATGTTCCTGCATTTTGTCCATTGTTGAAGCGGCGGCAGATTGAAGAAACGGGCCCATACTCCTGTTCCCAAGAGAAAGGAATCCCGTTTCATAGAGACTCCCGGCCCTGTTTTTGCCTCATACATAAGCTCATAGGCGTGCCCGGCTCCGTTTTTATATTGAACTGCACCAGACGTACTTGGTCTATATTTTCCTGATTCGGCAGAAAATACATTTTCCAGCCGTTGCCATCCTGAGTCATTTCATACCTGGCTTTTGATGGAATTACAGTGCGGACCCATTCATCCGGCTTCCATTTTTCCTTTGTCGCTTTCAAAGCTCCGTTGCGTACCAGATTGTCTCCCCGGGTATAAGGCATATCCGCCCATAGATGCAGTGAGACTGCGAGCCCGAGAATGAACATGACATTTCTCATCTTTGACCTCATTTTTTTATGATTTATTTTAGAAGCGTTGAAGAACACCGTTGATCTGTCCGGGAAAACGATATCTCTGTTTGAAATCATCCGTATTGAAATTGACCGTATGTCGCATGACTGTGACGTGTCCCCCGAATGCCAGCACATTGGCCTGTTTATTGTGCCGGAATGCAGGCAGGTAGTTTCCTCCGTCCGGAATTGACAGATAATATTTGGGAGTATCTGCGACAAGAATCAAATCAGGCGATTTGTCGCGCGAGGCTGCTACTTGTGACATTTTGACTGCCTGCCGTCCCCAATACTGCGAGACAGGTATGTAGCAGCGTCCGAAAGTTGACCAGTTCAAGCCGTAATTGACGTAAGTCATTCCGTTATTATTTACACTTGAATCAGATTCTTCAAGTTTTTCAAATGTTGTGATGGTATTGAGAACGGAGGGACATTGGTAACTCGTCAGGTTTGTGAGATAGCCGGCTGTACGGAAGCGGAAGAACCAGGCGCTTGGATGAGACCAGTGCAATCCCCATACAGTCGGCATCCATTCTGCGTTATCATTGATATAAAACTGTGCTGCAAGCCCTATTTGCTTCAAATTGCCGGTACACTTGATTGCCCTGGCTTTTTCCCGTGCGATGTTTAGCGCAGGCAGCAGCAGAGCCGCAAGAACCGCAATAATTGAAATTACGATGAGAAGTTCTATCAATGTGAATTTAATTCTTTTCCTCATAAAAAATTCCTTTCTATAATTATATTATGTTTTTGGTCTGAAACTCTGCCGATACTCCAAATGAGCTGGTATTCTGATAATATGGGTGCGATCATCGTTTTCAAGAATCATTTTCTTCAACTGCATGATCCCTTCGAAACAGCGGCGTTCAAATGCCAGATCAACTGAAGTGAAATAGGGTTCCCGGTCGGATTTCTGATAGCGTTCAATGTTATCGAAGCCAATGGCGTCAGGCATCTTTTTTCCTTCGAAGGCTTCCCGCATACCAAGGCTGAATAAATCGGACAATAAAATCACCACTGTGTCTTCCCATCCGCAATGATGTTGGCTGAAATATTTCCGTGCATTGTTTTGCAGAGGTTCAGCCAATACAACGGTTTCAGTGTCGGGGTGTTCTTTCAGTGCTTTTCTCCATAACTGTTCCAGAAATACGGAATTCAACCATTCCGAACGGACGATCACGATTCGTTTATACGGCATGACTTGTGGTATCAGTTCAGCCATTACAGAGGTGAAATCAACAATCATTTGATTGCAGGGATAGATTTTTGCTTCATATAAAAGGGAACTGATCATGATCCTGTTGCCGAAATGTTGTATTTGCGGCAGAGTCAGTTCCTGCAGGAAGCCATCCGTCATAAACAGACCGTGCATTTTTTTCAGGGCTTTCGGAGCTGCGATCGGGTCGCATAAGACATTGAATGGCACATAATTGAATGAAAGTCCGGCTTTTTCGAAACCCTTCAGAATCAATGAAGTCTCGAAATGACAGAAAAAGTCGTCTGTCGGCCCTGCCATGACCCCGGAATAACCGATGACCGGATCAAGCGGCGGATCATGCTTGACAAAAGTGCCGCTTTGCGGAAGGCGATACAGAATATCTTCCGCCACGAGCAGATTTAAAACTTTTTCCGCCGTGACCGGAGATATTTGATACTGCTTTGCCAGCTCGCGGCTTGAACCGACCGGTGTCC
>DXVA01000060.1:0-5370 GCA_019408975.1 Lentisphaeria bacterium
CTCTGATCGTTAAGAAAGCCAGGACGATTCCGCTTGAGTGCATCGTCCGCGGCTACCTGATCGGAAGCGGATGGAAGGATTATCGGAAAAACGGCAAGGTCTGCGGAATTCCGCTGCCTGCCGGATATCAGCAGGCTCAGAAGCTGGAGGAACCGCTTTTTACGCCGTCGACGAAAGCTGACAGCGGGCATGACGAGAATATCAGTTTCGAGACTGCTGTGGAGCTTGTCGGCAGGGAAAAAGCGGAGAAGGTCCGTGAATGCACGCTTCGTATTTACAAGGAAGCCGCGGCACATGCTGAAAAATGCGGTATTATTCTTGCAGATACCAAGTTTGAATTCGGTGACTTCAACGGCGAGGTGATTCTCATTGACGAGGTTCTTACGCCGGATTCCAGCCGTTTCTGGCCGAAAAGCGATTACAGAGTCGGATGCAGTCCGCCGAGTCTTGACAAACAGTTTGTCCGTGATTATCTGGAAAGTCTTGACTGGGATAAGACTCCGCCGGCACCGGCGCTCCCGGAAGAAATTGTCATGAAGACACGTGAAAAATATGTGGAAGCCCTGAAGGCTTTAAGCGGCAGGACGCTCGCCTGACTTTTCATGTGATGATACTGACCGGAGCCTGGTGTGAAAATACAAGGTTCCGGTTTTTCTTTCTTTAAAAAGAAAGCCGGATCGCGGGAACTCCGCAGACGGGGAAAGGCGGTTCCCGCCGCAGTTTTCCCTGTTTTCGGAATTCTGTATCAGGGAGGTTATATGAGTGAGGAAACAGATACAAAATCGGATTCCGGCATAGGAATTGTGGTGCCGCAGGATTTTCATTCCGATGCCCTGCTGGAGCTGGACTGCGGAAAGTCTCTGCGTGATTTGAACATCCGTTACGAAACGTACGGCACGCTGAACATGGACGCGACCAATGCCATTCTCGTGGAGCATGCCTTGACCGGAGACGCGCATCTTGCGGGGCGTCACAGCGAAAATGACCGCAAACCCGGCTGGTGGGATGAAATGGTCGGTCCGGGGAGACCGTTCGACACGGAAAAATATTTCATCATCTGCAGCAATGTTCTCGGCGGATGTTCCGGCACAACCGGTCCCGGCTCCATCAATCCCGATACCGGCGAGCCTTACCGTATGAATTTTCCCGTCATCACGATTCAGGACATGGTGCGGGCGCAGAAGCTCCTGATCGACCATCTCGGAATCCGGAAGCTGCTTGCCGTGGTCGGCGGTTCGATGGGCGGAATGCTGGCGACGCAATGGGCGATATCCTATCCGGAAATGGTTTCTTCGGTAATTGCGATTGCGACCGCGATTCATATTCCCGCACAGTCGATTGCTTTCAACTGGGTCGGGCGCGAGGCGATCATGGCGGACCCGACATGGAACAACGGAAATTACAAGGAACAGCCGCAGAAGGGGCTGGCGATTGCGCGTATGCTCGGGCATATCACATACTTGAGCGAGGAGTCGATGCGGCATAAGTTCGGGCGCAGGCTCCAGTCGTCGGACGATTATTCTTTCGATTTTTCAACGGATTTCCGCGTGGAAAGCTACCTGAACTATCAGGGAAACTGTTTCGTGGAGCGTTTTGATGCGAATTCGTATCTGTATATTACGCGCGCCATTGACTATTTTGATGTTTCGGACCAGGCGGACGGCGATAATTTCAAAGTGTTCGACAATGTGCATTGCCCGTTTCTTGTGGTGTCGTTTTCAAGCGACTGGCTGTTCCCTGAATACCACGGGCGCGACATGGCGAGAACCCTGATCGAAAACGGCAACGACGTGACTTTCTGCAATATTCAGTCTGATTACGGGCATGACGCGTTTCTGCTGGAAGTCGAGACGCTTTCCAAGCTGATGATCGGTTTCCTGAGCAATATTTACATGGAGGACTGACGATGAGAAATACGATCAAAGTGAATAATCACCGTCTGATTTCGCGCTCCGACCTTGCCGCGATTGCGGATATGATTCCGCATGGAGCGAAGATTCTTGACCTCGGATCTCCTCAAGGCGTTGAAAATGCTCAAGGATGCAAAGATCATGGGCGTTGAGCTGGACCAGGGAAAGATCATCGAGTGTGTCCGCCGCGGCGTTCCCGTGATTCAGTCGAATCTGGACGGCACCCTGCCGGAGTTCATGGACAACAGTTATGATTACGTGATTCTGAGCCGTACGCTTCAGGCGGTCATGCACCCTGATCTTCTGCTTGCGGAAATGCTCCGCATCGGCAATAAGGGGATCATCAGCCTGATGAATTTTGCGCATTTCGATGCACGGCTTCAGATGATGGGCGGCAATATGCCCGTGACACGCAGCCTGCCGGTCAAATGGTATGAAACGGCGAACATTCATCCCGGCACCCTGAGCGATTTCCGGCAGCTTTGCGCGGACAAGAACATCAAGATCGTAAAAGAAATCCCGCTTGCCCAGCCGGGAGATTCCCTGCGCTTTCTGGCTTCGGTCTGGCCGAATCTCTTTGCTTCCAACTGTATTTTCGTCGTGTCGAAGTAAGGGCGGGGCAGATCCGGCGGACGTGATTACTCCGCCGGATTCCGTGTTTCATTCCCATTTCAGCGGAATGCCGCGTTTTCCTGCCAGCTGCTGGATTTCCGCAATTTTTTCTGCGGAAACTCCGACCTGCTGAACATCGCACTGTTTTGCATTGCAATAACCTGCGAGAAGTCCGGCGGCTTCCCCGATGTTCCATTCAACGGGGTGCAGACGGTAACAGCCGTTGGTGATATGGGTTGTTCCGATATTTTTCGCGCCGGCGATCAGGTTTCTGATCCGGACCGGAATCAATGCGCGCAGGGGAATCTGAAAACGGCAGGAGCCGATGTCGATGTAATTACGCCCGTTGGCGGACGGATGCAGGTCGATCCGGTAGAACCCGATGCCGATGCTGTCCGGAAACTCCTCCGCCCTGCCGTCTGGACGGCACGTTTCTCCGATATGGTTTTCCGTGACGGTAAACATTGCCTTGATTCGCCGTGACTCGCGGATGTAGGGCGCCTGAGCCAGTCCCATGCGGTTCCCGCTGAGCTCCGGCATGGGATAGAGCCACGGATAACCAGTGCCGCCGTCTCCGCGCGGCGCTTCCGTCTGGAGCCAGTAGAACATGGCGAGCGTGAGCTCCTGCGCTCCCCGCAGATGTTTTTCTGTTTCTTCAGAGGGAGTGTCCAGAATGGAGCCGCCGAGGTAATCGTTCTGCGGCCAGTTCATGACCGATGCTTCGTCAACGTCTCTGCCGAGTGTTTCATGACAGCGTATCCTGCGATAGCGCCAGAAATCGTAGTCCGCCTTGTCTCCCGTAAATCCCGCCCGCAGGGGGCGCAGCGTCGTCGGCTGGCAGTAGTGCCAGTCAACAAGCCTGCCCGCCCACGGCGGCGTCAGGGGGGGGATGTAACTGCGCCAGTAATCATAGTTCCGCGGGCGGTCGATGACATGGTTTCCGCGTGTGCGGTCCCAGCCCATGATCATGCACCATGTGAACGCCTGGACGTTGTCCGGTTCCGGTGCGCCTTCGAGCGCATGAGGCTCTCCCGTCTCTTTTTGCGATTCGGCGCCCGTCACATATTCCGCGCCGGCGAGCGGCAGGAGCGAACCGCACTCCGATGCATCGATCACATATGCCGCTTTCACTGTGAACTGTTCTCCGTCAAGTCTGTCGCGGAACGTAACCGAAGTGATCCGGTCCCGTTCCACTTCGCATGAGACGGGTACGGCATGACAGATCACGGGAATTCCCGCCATCATTTCATTCAGCACCGCGACCGCGATTTCCGGTTCCGTGCAGAGCTTCGATACGCTTCCTCCGCCGGGGTTCAGCGTTTCCGCCGCGAACGCCTCCGGCGTCAGTTTGCGGTTTCTGCGGTAATAATTGCGGACCCGGTTCCGGAAATCGCGGTAAGACGCGGTGCAGCCGGTGTATTCGATCCACGGATGTTCGTCCGGCGGAACCGCCTGCGTCGTAAGTTGTCCGCCGACTGCGCCGAATTCCTCGACGACCAGGACACGCTGTCCTGCTGCGCGGCAGCTGACTGCCGCCGCCGCACCTCCGGTTCCGCCTCCGACGATCAGGACGTCGACTTCATAATCCTTCATGGTTTTTCTCCCTGTTCTCCCCGGCAGAAGAGCGCTTCTCCCGCCGGCAGTTTAAGCTCCGGCTCTCTCTCCGGGGACAGAGCCTTGTTTTCTGTATGCAGGACGCCGCTGAAATCTTTCACGCTGAACCGGAATGTCATGGGTTCCGACGTTTCATTCAGCAGTATGATGCCGAGTTTTCCATCTTTTTCAAATGCCGCGATGTGTTTTTTCTGATCTTCGGCGGCATTGATCCGCCCGTCACAGCGTCTGCCGTGGAGGATGAACTCCTCCGCGTCCGCCAGGACACGCGATGCGGAAGCGATCTGAGACAATGTGCTTCCGTCAAAACGGTTTTCATACCACAGCAGGACACCGCCGCCGCATTCCAGCGCCATGCGGACGATTGCCGCCGCAGTGTCGCGCTGAACGCTTTTTCCCATTTTCAGCAGTCCGCCGACCAGAACACCGCTTTTCACTGATTTTCTGGTCATTGCGATGGACTCTCTGTTCAGCCCGTAACCGCAGTATGCCCTGTCTACATGCCGTCCGGCAAGTGCCCAGTCGATATTGTATGCCGTTTTGCAGACAGGATCTCCCTGATATCCGCTGTAGACGTAAAGCGGAAGCCCCAGCTTTGCGGCTGCCTGCCCGACCGACTTGAACATTCCTGCCACCGCTTCGCAGCTGAAGTCAATCCATTGGTCATGGTATTTTTCGCGAATCAGGAGGTCTGTCAACGGTTCTTTGATCTGATGTCTCCGGGCAAAATCCCGGATGGACTTTTCTGAAAACGCCGGATAGCGCATGATTCCCGTCGGGAAGGGTTTGAACTCATAATCCCACCAGATGCCGGAGAGACTCGGATAGAATTGCCGATAGGCTTCGATGATCTGTTTCAGATAGGGTGCCGCGGCGGGTTCGTTGGCTATCGTGTATGCGTTGATTCCGGTCTTTTTGCCGTTCCATGAGCCTTGCGCATCGGGGACCTCGGCAAAAAAGGAGGGAATGATTTTGTTGGCGGGGCTGTATTGATACCTGTCAGCAGTGAGATTGAAGAAATTGAAGTGCCTGATCCCGATCTTTTTCAGGCAGTCGGTGTAGCAGGGGCCGAAAATCTCATTGACTCCGGCAGCTTTCAGCGTGTCGAAATAATTTCTTTCGCAAGCGGCGTCCGTCATGCCGCCATCATTTGCTTTCAGCATGACTGCCAGTTTTTTCGGCGCTTTCCCGTTCAGGGGCGGAAGGATATCGACCGGCAGGAACTGCGGTATTT
>DXVA01000060.1:5380-17174 GCA_019408975.1 Lentisphaeria bacterium
TCCGTATGAAAGCGGATGCCTGTCGAGGTTCCGGCTTTTCCCGTGGCGCGGAAGACCAGCAGCAGAGCCTTGTCCGCCGCCGCGATGCGTTGCAGCCAGGAGGGGGATTTTCCCGTGAGTGAAAAAGGGAAGTTTGCGCGGATTTCATACTGTCCGCCGTTGAGACGCCGGCAGCGGTAAAGCTCCGGCGAAGGAAGCAGTTTTGTCAAGTCGCCCTGCTGGACTGCCGTAAGCTGGTAATGCGGATAAGTGACACCCAGAAATTCCAGCTCATCGGGAACGGTGATGCGGAGTTTCCAGTCCGGCAGAAGCGGCAGCGGGAATCCGGGGACATCGCTTCCATCGTAATAAAGCGCATAAGCCCCATTCTGCGTCATTTTCCAGCTTCCCGCCGGATACGGCTGGAATTTCGTCGCTTTGAAAAGCAGGGTTTTACGCAGAACGATTTTCCCGCCTGACTCCGGTATCCGGACCGCATTGTCTTCGACAAGCGCATTGCGCCAGGCTGTATCGTCAAACTGGTTCTTCAACGCCGCCGGGGAAACTCCGGTTCCGATTTTCCAGGTTCCGTCAAGCGGAATGAGTTCACCCGCCGCTTTGAAACTGCCGGAGATTTTTGCCCCCGGTTCCGGTGCCAGGGCAATCTGATTGGCGCCGAATACCAGGGGAAAAGTATCGCCGTTCAGCCGTTTTATCTTGTCCCGGACCAGTTGTCCGTTGAGATAAAGCGAAAACGGTTTGTCGGAGGTGACATCGGCGGTGATTTCCTCTGCTTCCTGCCTGTAAGGGTAGGGGATTGTCCGGAGCAGAAGATTTTTTTCGCCATCGTAAAAGGTGAAGCGGAGATTGAGATTTTCCCCTTTTCCGCGCGGCACGGGCGTCTTGAATGCCGACGCTGTCACTTTTCCTCTTTTCCGCGCCCTGATCCGGTCTCCGGAGAAAAGTTCCGAGACGTAAAAGACTTCTTTCTGTCCGGCTGTTTCAAACGGGATGCCTGCCTGCGGGTCGATTTCGACAGGGGAGGGAGGCATCTGGATTTTATTCGGTTTCCCGGAGAGTTTCAAGCGGATGAAATTTTCCGGGCTGGTATGATCTCCGTTTTTCAGCGGCATCCATGCGGAGAGACTTTTTTTCGCCTGGTTGAACCGCTGAATGTTGACATCCCACTGCTTCTGTTCCGGATATCCGAGCTGATTCAGATCCAGTGTGCATTCCGCCAGCCATGCGCCGTTCGCCAGACTGTTTTTCACTTGAAAAGGCGCAGACCATGATTTATTCCATGTGCCGTTTTCGTAGACGGATCCAGAACTGCTCCGTTTGCATTGAAACAGATATAATAGGGAGCGCCTTTTCCTGCGGGCGAGATTCTTATTTCCACGGAGTCGTCGCTCCATACATTGGAATCATGCTCTTTCTGTTCCGCTTTGAAGAAACTGCGCTGGTTGCTGACGGGGTCGAGGACGAACGCATGGAGCCGGAATGAAAAATGGAGCTTGCCGTTCCTGTGATAGAGCTGTACTTCCGTCGCTTCCTTTGCCGGAGCCCCGTCTGCCGTTTCAAAGAAGTGGTTGACCTTCAGCGCCTGTTCATGCTCCCTGCCGTTTTCCGGCTGGGGAACCGTAAAGAATGCGGGAGCTGCGCAGAGATTCACGGAAAGGGAAACCGCCGCCGCAGCGAAGTAAAGCAAAGTTTTCATTACAGGTTTCCTCCCTGCGGGTAGAGACGTGCCGTTACCTCATCCTGGGAGAAGGAGCACTCCTTGCCCGGCGTGAATGAAAAATCCTTTTCGGAGAGTCCTTCGACACTGCCGTCGAAATGCAGGAAATTGGTTTTCGCTTCGTGGCGCCAGTCGTTTTTGCCGTCTTTGGCAATATAGGCGAGCCAGAGATAGTTGACGGTGTCCGCCATGATGAACTTGATGTCGGGGTCCTGTATGCGGCTGAGTTTCTGTGCCGGGAAGTTCTTGTACCAGCAGTTCGGTCCGTCTCCCGGCTTTCCGTCCTTTTTATAGCGTCCCAGATAGGCATTGTAGGCATAGCCGCAGATCTTCATGTATTTCGGCTGTTTCACGGGATATGCCGGGCATCCGTCCCGCATGGTTTTCAGCGGGACATATTCCAGATTGACCAGCCATTCCTGCGCCAAGACTCCGATGTTCCGGCTGTCCGGATAACGTTTTGCCCACGGATAGGAGTAGTTGACCGAATGCGGAAGGTCATCTTTGTAGTCTGCTGCATACGAAGCGATTGCCTGTCCGATCGTCCGGAGGCTTGAGCTGCATGCCGCTGCCTGAATCTGTGCTGATGTCATCTGTTTTGCGGAAAGGGCCGCCATGCTGAGAACCATGATGGCTGCTCCGGCTGTCAGTATACACTCGGAAAAGGTGTAGTTTTTCTTCTTTTTCATGCTGTGGTCTCCTTATTTTCTATAGCTGTTCCAGTTATTTTTGAAAATCGTATCGTTGGCGGGGTAGCTTCTGCTGACCCCCATCATCAGGTAGGGGAAGGTCCATGGACTTCCGTTCTTGTAAAGAGTCAGCATCTTTCTGGGAATTCCGGGGATATATTCCGCCGATCCGTCCTCCATGACGGCATTGGAACCGTCGCGATGTGCGGAGTTTCCGGGCACCAGCATGAAGTCGACTCCGACCGCTTCGCCGGGATTCCGCAGTTTATAACCCCATGCGCTGACCGCCTGCGGTCCGGTTTCCATAAAATCGTGAAGCGTGGTCATGCGGATCATATAACTGCTGTGTATCCAGTAGATGGAGCCTGAAACGGTTTTCCGGTAGTTCACAGTGTTGAATGTCATATTGTTGATCTGGTCTTTCCGGGATCTGATGCTGGGGCATTCCAGAGATTTCGGCGTCATGTATTTTGTTTCGATCATGGCATGGCCGGCAGGTCCGATATAGCCGTTGCCTTCATAGGAAAGATAGAAATTCTGAGTCCATACGTTGTAAAAGCCGGTCCAGGCTTCCCCTTTGGTATATTGCACGAAAGGACCGTATTCCTTGTTGTCGTTTGCGTAGGAATTGACTGCGACTCCGAGCTGTTTCAAATTGCTGAGACAGCCGATCCTGCGCGCTTTTTCCCGTGCCTTGTCCAGTGCCGGCAGAAGCATACCGGCAAGAATCGCGATGATCGCAATCACGATGAGCAGCTCGATCAGGGTGAAAATTCTCATTTTCACCCTGGAAGTAAGAACAGAAGAACAGGGAACACGGAAGGAAGAAGTAGGGAAACATTTGAACAATCGAACAATCGAACAATTCAACAATCGAATGAAGAAAGAAGAAGTAAGATCAGGGGAATGACAACGTCCTGCCCTGTCCTGCTGACGGAATAAAATACCAATTTTACAACTTTTCCTCATGAGGAGCTCGATCAGGGTGAAAATCCTTCTCTGCATTTCAGTTTTCTCCTTTTGCTAATAAATTTACCCTTAAAAAATCGACATAGGAACGGTTCCCGTAACATCCGAAAGTATTGCTGTCTCCGAGGCAGACGATACGTTGCGGGGCAAGGGGACGGAGCAGTTCCGCCAGAGACTCCGCCAGTATTTTCTGTGCGGATTCCTCAAGATGCTCTCCATCTGGATTCAGCCCGCCGTATTTCTGCACCTGTGCAGAGAGATGATAGCAGACCGCTCCATATTTTCCGGCGGTTTCATGAATGATCCTGTTGGCTGCGCGGATGCGTTCGTTGGGGCTTCGGAGCCCGTAATAGGCATTCCGGTCATGCCGCTCGAAAAGTTTGGATTCGTCGCAGAGATAGAGATCGCAGATCACCGGCCTGCAGCGAATGGAGGATAACTTTTCAAGAAGTGTGTTCAAGTCTTTTTCATACTGGCTGATTTCCTTCAGATGCGCCGGATGGACCATGTCGCTGATCCCCAGAAAGACGATTGCGGTGTCCGGAGCCAGTTCCAGAAGTTTCGGCAGGAAGAAATCAAGCGCCTGATGAAGACTGAGCCCGCGGCTGCTTAAACGGATGATCTCCGGCAGGGAACGATGCTTTGCCGCGTGAAAACGGAGTGTCGAAGCACGTGCCGATATGACCGGCGGGACCGTGATCTGCGCTTCGGGAATTTTCTCCTGGTACATTCCCCATATCTTGTTGATGATCAATTCCGGACGGATATCCAGCGAGCTCAATGTGCTTTCCGGTTTGTCCCTTGTCACGGTGTCGAAACAGCCGAGGACGGCAAGGTCTTCCGGTATGCGGTATCCGTAATCCAGCAGCACGGGGAGCTCGCGGAGCGCCTGCTCATCGGAAGAGAAGAAAATCCCGTCGACCTCATGCGCCCGGAGGAGCTCGCGCTGTGCAAAGTTTTCCAGCGCGGAGTCATCATGAAACAGCAGCCGTGCGGATGTGAGTGACTCCTCCAGAGCGGCTGCGGCGCCTTCCGCTCTCTCTCCGGCTTCCGGCGGAATGCAGACCAGCAGATTGCGGCAGCCGACATCCAGCAGGTGCCGCACGCCTTTGTAGCCGATCAGGTATTCGTCATAGGCGGCACCGGGAATTCCCGCCTGGAGCAGGGCAGGCGCGGGATGCCGGTAATAGAACATTCGGGTGCGTGCGTGCAGTGCCCTGAGGTCGCCGGGAGTGAATTTGCCGAGCATGTTTCCGGGGAAGAAAATTGCCTGAACCGGCAGTTCCGCATAACGGTTCAGCTTGGTCTGCTGCTGTGTTTTGCTCATTTCATTCCAGTGCGGCGCCGGTTCAAGCATGAGGGAATTATCCGGGTGCATACAGATTTGTGTGTGAATTTCGGAGAAGAACGGGTTCTTGTATTTCGTTTCGCCGAGGATGAGAAGCTGGGAAAGCGGTTTTTCCTTTGGAGGAAGAATGAAATACCCCCTGCCGTGTTTTGCCGCGATCAGGTGCTTCTGCTCAAGAAGCTGGAGCGAATCGCGGATGGAACCGGGAGACGTGCGGTACTGTTTTGCCAGAGTCCGCAGGGAGGGGAGCCGCCCGTTTGAGAATTCGCCCGAAGCGATACGGGTGCGCAGTCTGTGATACAGTTGTTTTTTCAAAGTTTCGTCCGGCATTTTTTCCTCCTGCTTTTTAGTATAATCGAAAAGGATTTTATTGTCAATGCCGGAAGGCGGGAAACAGTGGAAATGTTCTGAACACTTTGCAGTGTTTCCTGAACACTTCGGAGAGATACGGCGGGGAATCGCTTTTCCCGGTCCTTTTTTCTTGAGAGTTCAGAGAAGATGGATTGAATTTCCGGGCAGGTGAGAAAGGCTGTCAGGACAAATCTGTCTGATGTTTCCTGCCGTTTCAGATTGAAAATCCATATCGGGAATGACGGGGATGAGAGGATAATGCACCGTTTTCGTATTATAAACAGATTAAAATATATTGAAATCATGTCCTTTTTTTGAGAAATCCCCCTTGACAAAATCCCGAAAACAGATATAATTAAACTGAACAGCAAAAGGATCATCCATGAAACAAGATGTTCATGAAATAAGAACAGGAGTCAGGACAGCAGGAGCCTGCGGCAGTCTGTTGGAGGATCTCCGGCAGGATATCCTCGGCAACCGTCTGCCTGCCGGAAAGCCGATTCTGCCCGAGACGGAGCTGGCGGCTCATTACAGGATCAGCAGGAACACTGTCCGCCGCGCTCTGGATCATCTGGTGCAGGAAGGGCTTCTGCGCAAGATCAAAGGCGTCGGCTCCTTCGTTGTTCCGCCCGAAGAACGGAATGCGCATCCGGACAGGAGGCTTGCGCAGAGGCAGATTCTTTTTCTCTCCTTTGCCACCGCGTCTACTGAAGACGTTTTCCTGAGCGACAATAGTTTTCTGCCGAAGTTCAACGGCATCAACAGGGTTCTCCTGCCGCACGGCTACAACCTGCTCTTTGCCTATGTAGGTTTGGACTGGACTCCGCCCCCCTGTCTCACTAACAATGACATCGGAGGAATCATCTTCTACGGTCCGCTTGATCCTGAATTCTGGAAGCGGTATATCGCTCCCCGTCCGCATGTCGGGATTCAGTTCATTGATCCGCTGCTTCCCGGGAACTGGGTCAAACCGGATTATGAGAGTCTTGGGGTGCTTGCGGTCGAGCATCTGCACTCCCTCGGACACCGCAGGATTGCATTCGTCACCAATGAGATGGAGATGCAGTATTCGGAGGACCGGATGACCGGTTATCTCCGGGGGCTGAAGCGTTTCGGTCTGCCGGTGCGGGAGGAATATCTGATTGCATGGCAGCGGGAAAAGGTCAATGGAATTCTGCAGGGGGAGGATATTTCTTCAACGCAGGATTATATACCTTATCTTGAAAAAGCCTTTCATGGAAATGCGGAGCCGCCGAGTGCGTTCATCTGCATGGACGACTGGCGCGCCATCTGCACCATAAGGGCGCTGGAAACACTGGGACTGCGCGTCCCGTCGGATGTCAGTGTGATCGGGGCGTTCAATGATTACCAGTCGCCGTATGCCGATCTGAATTACCATATTACGAGTTTTTCATGCCGGATGTCCGATGTCTGTTCCGAGGCGGCGCAGTGCCTTCTGGAACAGATTGCCGGTTCTTCCCCGGGTTGTTTCCGGACAATTTCGGTGAGGCCGGAGTTTTTCCCGGGGAAAACCACTGCGCCGCCGAATCGAATATGAAATAAAACGGGAACATAAAAACAATGACAGGAGGGTAAAATGCGGGGAAACAAAACAGAGGGAAAAGAGCTGAGATTCACATTGATAGAATTGCTTATTGTTATAGCGATCATCGCCGTCCTGGCGGCAATGCTCTTGCCCGCTTTATCAAGAGCAAAGGATCTGGCTCGTGAAATCAACTGCCGTTCCAATATCAAACAGCTTGGGTATTACTGGTTTGCCTATATGGATGACAATGCGGATTTTCTTCTTCCTGTCAGGCAGTATTCGAATGCTCCCTATGTGGCGAATAGCATCAATTTTGAATTATGGATTGAACATATTATGATGAATTACATCATCGGCGGCAGCAAATCTTCTGCTGCTACTGCCCACCGGCGCAAAATTCTTATCTGTCCGGCGGATGCAAACGTGAGGGAGACATACAGCAGTGTCAGGATTGCCCACAGCTACGGATATAATGCGGGGCTTGGAGGCGGATATTCTCCCGCATCTCCGGCATCCTATCTCTACAAGCTGGGGAAAGGGGTTCCTTATCTGGAGAAAACGCCTGTGTTCGGCGATACCTGGGCCTATTACCGCTTTCCCGGAAAGGAGGGCGAGTGGGCTTACGGCGTGTATTCCGCGTATATATTATACACCTACAGCCGCGGCAACGTGGGACGTTTCGGAGCACATGGCAGCAAGATGAATACGGGATTTCTGGATGGTCATGTTGAAGGAACGGATAAACTTTATGTCAATTGGGACAGCGGTGCCGTCGACCTCTGGAATATCAGGAATTCTTCTTTGCTGCGTGCCGTCATGAATCGTTGAACGGTGACGCATTGATACTTCTTGAGTTTTTGCTTGATATGACTTGAAATTTGAAAAAGGAGGTATGAAATGTCAGGAAAGCAATTCGATTGGCGCGGATGGAGTTCCGCTTTATCCGCCAGGGCGGGGAGATGGTGCGCCGGGAGCAGGCTTCTAGCCTTCACAGTTTGTCTTGCGTGGACTTTTACAGCAGCCGGAGGCAACGTTCTGCTGAATGCCGGCTTTGAAGAATTGGGAGCGGGTACGAAAGAGCGTTGGAAAGCCAGTCTGCTGCAGGGATGGACTGTCATTCTGGGGGACGGCAATGAGAAATGCGATGCAAGGATTGTCGATTCCCCCTTGTCAGGCAAATATGCTGTTGAACTGGTGACAAAAGGCAAGAGCGGATTTACCTCTGCCCGTCATGACAAAATGATTCCGGTCAAACCGGGACAGACTGTGAAAGCTGGAGTTTTTCTGCGGGGAAGGGGGATCGGGTATTTGCGTGTTTACTGCTATGATGAATCAGGAAAGCGTGCCGCAAAATATTTCATGACGGGAAAGAAAGCTGAAACGGATCAATGGCGGAAGCTGGAAACAAAATTCAGTGTTCCAGAAAATATTTACGGACTGGTTTATGCTCTTGAGACTTTGAGGGACAATGCGGCTGTCTGTTTTGATGATGCTTTTCTGGAGATTGAGCCGGGGCCGGAAATATCCAACAAGGCTTTGCGTGTAAAATTGAATCCCCGGGCAGGCGGCGGAATTGACGCATTGATTCTGAAAGAGACGCAGTTTGATTTTACAAACGCCAACAGTAAAAGTTCCGCAGGCGGAATGATGATGACAATCATTCCGGATACACGGATGCCGGGGATTGCACGCAACCAGCCTTTTCAGCTTGAGGTCGTCATACCGGATAAAAAGATTCGTATGACCCAGACACAGGAATCCGGAGAATGGTCCGGGCTGAAAATCATAAAGGAATATGAGATTTCAGAGGAGAAAGCAGAAGTGAAAGTCGGACTGACTTTGCACAATCAGGGCAGTAAAACTTTACAGGTGGCACAGCGGATTCAGAATTTCATCAACAGTGAACCGGGAGTTTATTCCTGGCCGACTCCTGACTGGCTGCAGATCTTCCAACAGCCGGATAATCTGCTGAGCGGCGCCAATTCCGTCGTGAATGATTTGCTTCGTGCGGGGTGGGCGGCAAAGCATTACGGAAAACAAGGCGTTACTCTGCTGTTTGGTTTCGATGTCCGGGCTGTCAGGCAGTCCTATGCTTATATCACGTCCAGGCGATCGACTTTGGAATGGTACTACCGGAAGATCGAACTCCCTCCCGGAGCGAATTGGCGGACGGAGTGCCGTATTTCCGTTCTGACCGGTCAGAAAGATTATTTTGCGGATGCAATCGGCAGACGGCACAAGGTTCAGCCGGTGAAACTGGTTAAGATGCCTCCTCCGCCTTCCAGAGAAGAACTGCCGCCGCAGTTTGACGGATTTTTCCCTTTTGCCGCAGCACTGGGAAATCTGGTTCTGCCTGAAATGGCTGGAAAGGAAAATGAATACTCCGGGCTGTTTGCCGCAACCGGTCTTCGTCTGACGCGGCTCTTTGCCGACAGCTATTTTAATTCGGTTTATTCAGGACGGCTCATTTACGGCAGAATGCACAAACATTTCTGGAATCCGGACGGCACCCATCAGCTTGGCGAGATGCTCCGGCGTTACGACATGCGCTTTTTTCTGGAAACGCTCCTGCTGGATAAATCCGATATGGATGTTGCGGATTATATGCGGCGGAAATGGCCGGAAATGCAGAAGAGAATGACGGAGCCGGAACTGGCGCGTTTCATCAGCCGGTATCAGGATCGGATACCGCTTATTTTCACAGCGGATGAGATTCTGCCTCAGAATGTGGATGTGATGCTGCGTGTGAACTCCGAACTGAAAAAAATTCTGCCGGAACACATTGTCCCGTTTCCCTATCTGAATTCTTCGGCTGTTCAGTATATTCCGTATGTGCCTGTTTTTGTCGGCGACTGGTATCCTGTGAAGCGTCCTGATGTTTCGGGGCGTAATCCGTGGAGTGTGTATGATGAGTTCTTGCAGAAAGTGAAACTTGCCGGCAAAGTCCCCGTATGGTTCATGCCGCAGGGGTTTGGCGCCGCAGGCAATATCGACAGTTCTGGGGCCGGCGGAATTATTTATGGACTGCCCTCAGCGGGAGAAGTCCGGCTGATGCTGAATTTGGCTGTCGCTGCCGGTGTGAAGGGAATTTGCTGGCATGGCTTTGCCAACGGAACCTGGCCTTGGATGATGAACTATGGCATGTACCCTTATTCCCTGCTTGGGGGAGCGGGACAGCGTTCCCCTGGCTGGGAAGGAGTGGTTGATTGTGCCAGAGAGTTTTCCGGCATCGGCCCGCTGCTGCTGAGAAGCCATCCGGGTTCCGTGCCCGGAAATATTAAATTGAAATGCGGCACTTATCGTGATCCGCAGGGATTTTATAATGGACCGGCGATTCGGACATTTGCCCTGAAAACACCGAAAGGAGTTCTGCTTGCAGCTGTGAATCAGAATCCGGCTGCCGCAGAGAGCGGTTCTCTGGAGGGGCTTCCTGGAAAAACGTTTGATCTCACTGCATTTTCGTTCCTGCGAAAGTCTTTCGCACCGTTGAATTTGAAGCCGGGAGGAGCGCAGTATTTTTATTTGGGAGAGGATGCCGGTGAAATCGCACTTTGCTGTCAGGGACGTTTTCAACGTGAGAAAATACGTTACCTGATTGCGGCGGAACGGGCTTCTGCGAACGGTATTCCTGCGGTTTCATTGCAGAAACTTTCAAAACTGCCGCCGGAACAGGCGTTGCTGGCACTGTTTCAGGAACGGAAAGCGTTGGACGAACGAATTCATTCTTCTGACTTGGGCAGGACATTGGAACATCTTGAGGCGATACGGCGGCAGCTGGAAGAAATTGATTTTTCTTTTACGACTCATATTGACTTGCTGGTGACACCGGAAATGCGGAAAAGCACTCCGCGCTATCAGCGGTGGTGCAGACATCCGAACCCGGAAATTCAGATGCTGCGGGAACGTATCGCCGGTGATTTCATGGAATTTCATTTCCTGAGTGATTCGCTGGACAAGGGTGGAAAAGCGGCAAGTCTGCTGATACAGTCTGTCGAGCTGCGCAAACGGGTGGAGCAGAATTACCGGAATGCGCAGGCTGTATTGGAGAAATATCGTTCGCGGATCAAAGTGGATCATCCGTTTCTGTAAAAGAGTGCAAAACAGAATTTTACGGCGGGGATATGAAAAAGCGGCGGCCATGCAGACCGCCGCTTTTTTGCGCGCGGGATTTTACTTCCCGCAGCAGTTTTTATATTTCTTCCCGGAACCGCAGGGACATTTGTCATTGCGTCCGACTTTCGGAAGCTCGCGTTTGAAAGAGATCGTAATCTCTTCCTCGGCAGGCTGTTCCTGCTGTGCGCCGGATGCCTCGTCCGAAGCAAACTGGTCAAGACTCGGATGAGTCAAGGTCTGCGGGAGTGATTCGAACATCTTCTCAAATGCCTGAAGCGATGTTGCCGAACGGAACATATTCGTCAGGATTTCCTGATCGATTTCCTGCATCAGCGTATCGAACATCTTGAACGCTTCCTGCTTGTATTCCACCAGCGGGTCTTTCTGCGCATAGGCGCGGAGCCCGATGCTGGAGCGCAGGTTGTCCATGGCATACAGATGATCCTGCCAGAGACGGTCGATCGCATTCAGAATGATATTGCGTTCGAGCCAGTGCAGCGCTTCCGGTTCCTCGAAAGAGCATTTGAGCGTATAGACTTCTCTGATGCGGGCGAGAATTTTGTCGCACATCGCGTCTTCGTCGGGCGTGCCGTTCTCCTTGTAAATAAAGAGCTCGTCTTCCTTGAAACCGATGGGGAATGTCATATTCAACCAGGTCAGCAGTGCTTCCTTGTTGATGTTGCTGTCCGAATCCTTATCCGCTGTGGCAACCGCGTCTTCAATGTGGCGGAAGACTTCGTTGTCGACGATGGAGAAGATCAGTTCCTGGCAGTTTTCATTGAACAGAGTCTCTTTACGGAAACCGTAGATGACTTCACGCTGTTTATTCATGACATCGTCATATTCCAGCGTGCGCTTGCGGATTGAGAAATGATGCTGTTCCACGCGGCGCTGGGCTGTCTCAATGGACTTGGTCAGCCACGGATGCTGGAGTTCCTCGCCTTCTTCGAGTCCGAAGCGTTCCATGATCTTGACGATACGGTCGGAACCGAAAAGACGCATCAGGTTGTCTTCCAGAGAGACATAGAAACGGGATGCGCCGGGGTCGCCCTGACGTGCGC
>DXVA01000061.1:0-8195 GCA_019408975.1 Lentisphaeria bacterium
GTACCAGAACAACCGTTCGAACGGCCTTGAAGCAGCTTCAGGGCGAAAAACTGTTAAACCGGCAGCCGAACCATCATAAACGTTCCCTGGTCCGGCAAAATGCCCCGTCTGCAACCGGCGGCACCCCCTGGATTTCAGCAGTAATGCTGCTGGAACTGGAAAAGCTGAAAGACCCCAATTACATGGATTTCGTTGCGGGATGCCTGGATCAGGCGCGGCAGGAGCAAATTCTGCTGACGACTCAAACCCTGCCGCAGGAAGACCGGATGGACAGTATCAGAGCATTACGTGAGCTGCACCCGCAAATTGAGCCTGCCGGTTATCTGGTGGCAGGCACAGTCAGCCGGGAGATTCTGCGTATGCTGGACGAAACCGGTCTGCCCTGTATTTTCCTTGGCAATCAGATCTCGGAAATGGGGCTGACGGGGTATCATTTCTTTGAATGCTACCTGCCGCAGGAAGATAAATATGAGATGGTACTGAGAAAATTTCTGGATTTGGGGCACAGCCGGATTCTGGCTGTAAACTTCAATCCCTATAAAGACATGGTCGGCAGGCTGTATCGTGAATACGGCCTGCCGCTTGAAAATTTCGGATTCATCGAAGTCCCGTGGTCAATTCAGAGTGCATTGAAACCCCTGCAGGAAAAATCGGCGAAAATTGCTGAAACCGCCCGCAATTATACCGCCATGCTGGTTCCTTTCGGCAACGTGATCAGTTTTGATATTTATATGGCATTGCTCAAGGCGGGAATCCGGATACCGGAAGATCTGAGCCTTGTCTATGCCAGCGGCAAACCGGAATGGTTTGTTCCTCATTTCAAGATCAGCACAGTCTTTTCGTCGGCATGGGATGAAGGAGCGAGCTGTGTCAAGGAACTGAAACGGCAGCTACTCAACGGTGAGCCTGCAGGGGGAATACATTATACGGAATATCGTTTTCTGGACAACGGCACGATAACGCCGCCCCGGAAACAACCATAGGACAATAGAAAATAAAAACGGGAGGCTGTAAATGAATAAAGAAAAAGTGGTCGGAAAAAGATTTATATTGATCGAATTTCTAATAGGACAAATCTGTAAAATTGGTATTTCATTCCGTCAGCAGCAGAACAGGGCAGGACATTGCCATTCCCCTGGTCTTGCTTCTTCTTCCTTCCTTCGATTGTTCAATTGTTCGATTGTTCGATTGTTCAAATGTTTCCCTACTTCTCCCTTCCGTGTTCCCTGTTCTTCTGTTCTTACTTCCAGGGTGAAAATGAGAATTTTCACCCTGATAGAGCTCCTGATCGTGATTTCGATCATCGCGATTCTGGCGGCAATGCTGCTTCCGGCCTTGAACACCGCCCGCCAAAAGGCGCAGGGTGTCCAGTGTGCGTCCAACCTGAAACAATTCGGCACTCTTCTCAACATGTATACTACAGAGAGTAATTATATTCCACCAGAACAGAATACCCTTTCAGGCATGTGGAAGCAGTTCTCAACAGTCCGGACACTGATGACTTTCAGCGGGCTTCAGCCGCTGAAGCTTTTGGATTGTCCTACTGACCGGCTTGACATTCATAAATATAAAGTCGGTTCGGATACGGACCAATGGGGATTGGGGATGGCTGTACCTTATGGATTGGACGGCAGTAATATGATACGGGTGAGTTATGGCTCCAATGAGGCGTTTCTCGCAGCAAACACTTATCATCCGGGACCGCACCTCGCTTTATGGAAATATCCCTCCGAACAGGTTGCAATGGGGGATTGTGCTTATCTCCTGTTCAATTATTCTTGGACTGTCCGGATTGCCGTTGCCGCCTATCCGACCAATTATCCCGCAGCAACTGAAATGTACAACCGGGCATATGCCAGGCACAATCTTGCTTTTTCGAACGTTTTGTTTCTGGATGGTCATGTAAAAAGCCATACGCAAATGGAAATTGCTAATTTGAAATACAAATGAGGATACAAATGAGAAATACGCTTATTCTGCTGGGGCTGCTGCTTCTTCTTTCCGCATCGGCCGGATATCATGAATTGAAAAATCCTTATATCAAAATGAAAATCAATGACACCGGCGGCCGGATTGAAACACTTCGTTTTCTGCCTGCCGGAGTTGATCTGACTATGAGCGATGGTCTGCTTGGTGATAATTTCTGGGATATCCCCGCATCGCATTTCTTCCTGACGAAACTGTATTATACGCCGATAACCGGGAAGGGATTCATTACCCTGACAGGGCATCATACCGGAGGCGGCATCGACTATATGCAGGTCAAAAAAACTGTACGCCTTCCTGAAGATGAAGCACGCATCCTTGTCGATTACAAGCTGACCAATCTGCAGGCCGCCATGAGCGAGCTGGAATATGGATACTGGATGCAGAATTTTGCCGGTATTCCCGGACGGGAGTGCACCTATTTCTTCCCGACCTCGAAAGGCATAATCTCCGTGGGTGGCGAAAGTCAGCAGGGCGAACTCTGGTTCAACCAGCCATCCCGAGGCTGGGTTGGCTTCTCCGATTCTGCAGGAAACGGAATGGCGATGACCATGGATTTTACCCATCTCAAGACCTTTTACGGCTGGTATGCAAAAGGGAAAGCAACACAGGAATGGCGTTTTGAAAAGCTCAAGATCCCGCACGGAAAAAGTCTAGATACTCAGGTGGAGTTCATTCCTTTTACAGGATTGAAAAAAATCTCCGGTGCAGGGGGAGGACTGGTTGGCGAATTGATCGTCATACCGGAAAAGGCAGCTTTCCAGACAAATCAGTGGTTGAAGCGCGACCTCCGTCTGTGTGTATACAGTGCAAAAAAGCAGAATATTACAGTGAAACTGACCGCACGCCTTGTGCCGAACGGTGCCGTTCATGAGGTTGGAAGCCGGGAAATGCGCTTTGAAAAACCTGGAGACATTAAAAATATTCAGATCAGTTACAACTTTCCCGTCCCTGCTCCCGCATATGATGTAGAGGCCCGGGCATTCGCGTCCAACGGCAGACTTCTTGCCATTTTCAATGTCCCCGCAGAAATTTCCTCCGCTCTGAACTACAATATGCTGTCAGAACAGGAACTGCAGAAGGAGGGTAGGCGCATGATTAATTTGACACAGCAGGATACTTCACTGGAAACCCCGCATATCAAATGGGCAAAACCATTGAAGAACGGGAAGATCCGGGTGCTAGCCCTGACGCCCTTTCCCTCTTGGCGCGAGCTCGCGGAACTAGCACAGCGCCTCGATATTGAATTGACCTCCATGGTCTGGACACTGCCGCACAAGCCGCTTTTCAGTTATGGTCCCTATTACGGTGTGCTGACCAATCAGGATGTGCTGGATAATCTTGACGGACTTCTTGCCAAGGATTACGATGTCATTCTGCTGGCTGGAATCAACTGGGATCATTTGACAAAAGTGCAGCGTTCTGAAATTGTCCGTAAGGTGAAAGAGGGCTGTGGATTCGTGGAAATCAATAATTCCTGCAAAACCGGAGAGCTCGGGGAAATCTCCGCATTCGGAAAGCCCATTACCGTCGGAACGGCACCAGTAAAACGCGTCCGGGAAGGATTTCTAAGTTCCGCCATACCGTTTGAACTGTTCCCGACAACGATTTACCGTAATAATGCCGCGAATGGAACTGTTTTTGCCGTCAGTGGTAAAAATAGTCCTTGGGTTGCTGCGAGACAGGTTGGAAAGGGATACAGTGTCGGGCTTGGCTGGTACAGCAGCGGCGGCGCCGGGAGGCACGTCAATGGAATGACGCCAGAATTGCCCTATCCACTGAAAAACGCTCCCTTCAAGGATTATTTTGAGCTTTATTTCCTGATGACAGCAAAGGCGCTTGTCGCAGCTGCGCATCGTGTTCCGGAAATCTTTTTTGACAAGATTGAGTCTTCAGCAGACCAGCAGGGACTCTCCTTCCGGATTGTACTGGCAGGCTCATCAGCTTCAGATTCGAGGCTATGTTTGACGGCGTTTGTCCGAAATCGTGACAATCAGGAACTTTCCAGAAAAACATTTTCTCTTACGCCAGGAAAAGAGTTCCGCGGAACAATCCCGGTATCTCCATGGGGCGGACAGCAACTGCTCGGGCTGATTCTTACCGACAGCGACGGGAATGTGGTTGATTTCGGCGCAGCTGCCGTAAGGAATCCTCCAGAAGCAGAAATTCTTTCCGTGAAACCGGAAAATGATGTCTGCCGGGAAAATCAGACCACTGTCTTTGCTGTAAATGTGAACAAGCCGCGCGGAACACTTACCTGGTCACTGATTGATGTTTACGGCAGGGTTGTCTCCTCCGGCTCTCTTCCTGCGAAAAAAGACAACCGGATTGAGACGTTGATTGCAAACAATCTGAAAATGAGATCCTATATATTCCGGGTTGAACTGCTATTCTCCGGACGTGTGATCGACCGTGCGGAAACATCCATCACAGCAATTCCTTCACCGGAGAAACTTGTCTGGGATGATTACGAACCGGGAATCTGGGTAACGCCCCGCAGCGGCGATGCAATCCGTCCTTTCCTCCATCCGCTATTCGCTGAAAAACTGCGTGAACTGCGCATGCAGACCATTCTCGGTAATCGCCGGGAAACGGAGCAAACTCTTGCCATTCAGTACAATTTCAATCCAACGAAACTCCAGCATGCCGGAATCAATGCGGCGCGTCTGCCTGCGGAATATCAGAAAACCGGTAATAAAATGCTTCTGGCCAGAAAACCATGCCTCACCGACCGGGAATTCTGCAAGAAAACCGTTCAGCAGTTCCGGAAACTTGGCAGAGACACCACCATATGGGGACCGCGTTTTTACTGGTTCGGCGATGAACTTTCCCTTGCCGGATACTGGAGCACTCCGATCGATTTCTGTTTTTCTTCGACCTGCTTGAAACATTTTCGTGACTTTCTGATCCGGAAATACGGTTCTCTTCAGGGAATCAACCGCCAGTGGGGGACAAAATATAAAAATCTTCAGGAAGTTCTGCCGGAAACCGCTGCAGAAGCGCGGAAGCATCAGGATGGAAATTACAGCGCATGGGCAGATCATCTCGAATACATGGACGACCTCCTAGTGAAACACATTTCCCGCGTGACAAAAGCGTTACGTCAAGGGGATCCGGATGCAAAAACCTTCATTTCCGGTCCGCAGGCCGCCAGCGCCTACGGGGGAAATGACTGGTACAGACAAACACCGATCTATTCTGGTATAATGAGTTACAACTATGGTGGATTCGTCGATCTGATGCGTTCTTTTGCTCCGAATGGTGTCAATCTCCCCTGGATAGGATACGACAGTTCTGACGGAATGATCTGCTATCAATTGTGGCGTTCTCTGATGTTCCGCGCCCGCGGTACGATGATTTTCCATGCGGCAAGCGTGATCAATCCGGATTATACACTTTCCCCTACGGGAAAAGCCACGGCGAAGTACATGCCGGAAATTGTCGAGGGAACGGCAAAGCTGGTGTTGAACGCACTGAAAGAATACCCACGTCCTGAAATTCTGATCGTTTATTCCCAGCCGTCCATCCGCGCCGCTTTTATTGAAGGACGTGCCAAAACTCATGAAAATCTGCGCTGGAAATATATTACGCTCTGCCGCAACTTCGGAATTCCATTCCGTTTTGCGGGAGACGATCAGATTGAAAACGGCATACTTGGCGAAATCAAACCGAAAGCAGTCATCTTTCCGGATATCGATGCTTTATCCGCCCGTGCCCTCGCACAGATCGGCGATTATATGCGCAACGGCGGAAAAATTCTGATCGACGGAAAGTTTGCAGGCATGGATGCCTCCTGCCGTAAAACTCCCGGACGGAAACTGCCCGATACCGCATCCGCAGTGCGTCCGGATCAGTTTTCCGCCGGATATTATGACGCATGGTGCAAGCCGCGCGCATCCCGTGATGAAAACGACAGAATTCTTCTGAACCGGGACCGCCGGATGTTCGGCAGATTCCTGAAATCGGCGGAAATCACTCCATTATGCCGGCTCCTTACAATGGACGGCAATCCGTTCCTGGATGCCGAAATCGATATCATGAGCGACCGTCAGGGCAACCGTTATGTAATGGCCATCAGGAAAGAGGAGACACCGACGGAAGTCCGGCTTGAATTCAATTCAGACCGTTTCGTCCGCAACATCCGGAATCAGGGTTTGAAACTGGTTGATTCCAATCCGCTTTTCCTGGCATTGCTACCGGAGGAAGAAACTTTGCCCCTCCGTTTCGATGTAAGCGGAAACGGGCGTGATTTCACGCTGCATATTGATACCGGAGTAAAACGCGATACCGTAATCCGCTTGTCCGTCGCCAATCCGCAGGGCAAGGAAACCCCATGGTATCACGCCAACCTGAACGCTCCACTCGGCAAAGCCTCGCATAAAATGCAATTTGCACTGAACGACCTGTCCGGTAAATGGAAACTGAACATCCGTGAAATCGTCAGCGGCCGTACCGCTTCGGCAGAGATCACTCTGAAATAAAGGCGAAACATATCCGGTGAAGGATGTGAGGCTGCGCTTTCTCATACCCTTTGCCGATGGCGGTCGGCCCCACGCCTGCATAAAAATCCCGTCGGCGGCTTATTCCGCTGAACCGGCACAGGTTTACTGCATCTGTGCCGAAACATTTTTATTAAAAAAATGGTTTAACACTGCAATGCCTTGCATCGCAAAAACAGCTTCGTGCAGGACTCTCAGTCCTGCCGCGTTCCAGCTGAATAAGCTGGTCGCCGCAGGCGAGATCCCCGATAGTGCGTATGCTTGCATCACGGTAGTTTATTTCCCTCCGGCATCTTGCATACAGTCTGAAAATTTTCCGATTCTTCCTGAAATCGGATTGAAAATCGGAACGGAACGCATATAATAAAGCAATCCGTCTCAAAATTAATTCAGAAAAAAGGATCAGACATGAAGAAGGTGACCATTCTGGGCAGTGCCGCGGCGGAAGGAATTCCTGCAATGTTCTGCAACTGCCGGGTATGCGTGGAAGCTTGGAAGAACGGCGGGAAAGACATCCGTATGCGCACGGCATACAAGCTCAATGAGCATGTTCGCGTGGACTTCGGGCCAGATACCATGGCGCAGGAGTTCAAATACCGGCTCCATTCCGAGAATCTCAAGCATCTTTTCATCACCCACAGCCATGAGGATCATTTCTATCCGTGGCTGCTGAATTACCGTATGCCGGGCTTCTCGGTTGTACCGGAAGACAATGTCCTGAACGTCTACGGCAATCCGGGGGTCATGGACGCAATGAACGTGCATTTCGCGAAACATCGCTGCGATTACAGAAAATTCCGCCTGAATCCGGTCACGGTCACGGCGTTTGAACCCGTGGAACTGCCGGAGGAGGATATGACGTTCTATCCCATGCACGCAAACCACATGCCCACGGAAAAACCCATGATCTATGCAATCCGTTATGCGGACAAATGGATTCTGATCGCCAACGATACCGGAGTATTTCCGGAGGACGACTGGAAATTCCTGGAAGAAAAGAAATTCCGTTTCGATCTGGTGATCAGTGACTGCACCGGCGGGCTTCTGGACTGGCGCGACGGGCACATGAGCGGGAAATTCGTCCTGGAAACGAAACAGCGCCTGGAAGCTCTGGGGTGCATCGACGGAAAAACGAGATACGTCATCAACCATTTCTCACACAACGGCAGGGCGACTCACGCGGAACTCGAAACACATTATAATCCGTATGGAATCGAGGTCGGTTTCGACGGAATGGAACTGGAACTTTAATCTGACAGGAGAAGGAAACCAATGGAAGAACCTGTACTTATCATGCCGTGTCTTGACATGCGCAACGGACGCGTCGTCAAAGGCGTACACTTTGTGGATATTGCGGATGCCGGGGACCCGGTGGAATGCGCGCGGGCATACTGCGCGGCAGGCGCCGACGAACTTGCTCTGCTGGACATTACGGCTACCGTGGAAAACCGCGGCACGCTCCTGGACGTTGTCCGGCGCGTTTCGGATGTCTGCACGGTCCCGTTCACTGTCGGCGGCGGCATTTCCGATGTCAAGTCGGCGGAACAGGTGCTCCGTGCCGGAGCCAATAAGGTCTCGACCAGCAGCGCGGCATTCCGCAAACCTGAAATCATCCCTGCCATGATCCGGGAATTCGGTGCCGCGGCAGTTACCGTGGCAATTGACGTGGATGTCAACAAGGCGATGCCCTCCGGTTATGAAGTGTATATC
>DXVA01000061.1:8205-15649 GCA_019408975.1 Lentisphaeria bacterium
CCGCTACGGGCTGCGACGCTCTGGAATGGGCAAAGCGTGTGGACGGTTACGGCGTTCCGGTGATTCTGCCGACCAGCAAGGCGGGAGACGGCGCCAGGACCGGATACGATCTGCCTGTCATCAGGGCGATGGCGGAAGTATGCAAGGCGAAAATCGTCGCTTCCGGCGGCGCCGGCAAAATGGAGCACTTCCTTGACGCGGTCAAAGCGGGGGCGCAGATTCTGCTTGCCGCCTCTGTGTTTCATTTCCATATAATCGATATTCCGGAATTAAAGAATTATCTCAAGGAAAACGGGGTTCTGGTCAAGCCGTAATCCCGCTCGGGAAAATGACTGTCCGCAGGGGTTCTGGTTGCAGGAACCCCTGCGTTTTTTTATCAAGTGTTTGCCGTTTGATTTTCTCATCAGATGAATAAGGACGGACACAGCCGTCTCCATGCCGCAACTGTATTTTTTCTTTGACGAAACGACTTGTTCCAATAAAAAACATATTTTTTCAGATTCTGAATTCAAAAAAATTCATTTTTCCCCTTCCTTTTCTTCTATTGTACGGCATGAATTCCATAAATCATCATGATATTTCAGCCGTTTTTGTTTGACGCATATACTTTTGTAGAGATGAGTGTTAAACGGATACCTGATAAAAAAAGGAAAACATGATGGAACAAAATTGGATGGAAAAAGTTAAGTTGCAGCAGAAAATCAATGTACTCGAACGGGAATTTCCAGGTTGTGACTGTGGAAATGCGGAATGCAGGAAAATCTGTGCCGATGTATTGGAGATTGCGAAGATGCTGAATGTCAATCCCAAAGGATTGATCAGCGATGCAATTCGGCATGAAATCGCACCGAAAGAGCATTGTGTCGTATTTGACGGAAGTTTCCCGGGATCAAGGTTTACACCTGTATGCCGTTTCGGATTTGTCAAACCAAATCTTTCGGCAACGACATTTGACGACTCCTCAAATATTGAATATATTTTTCATGCGGGATCATCCGAATGCGGTCGATGCAAATCATTGAACGGCAAGACCGTCAATCTAAAACAATGGCAGAATGAGTCTGCAATGAAACGACTGGGATTCTGGAAACAGGCGGATGGCACTTACAAACCCCATCCGCATTGCAAATGCAGGTGGGAAAAGAAACCTTCTACAATTGATTACAGCCGATATGGATGGAGAAAGGTCAAGTCGGGAAAGTTGGCCACATACAAAACAGAATCATTGCCGGGGATTTTAAAAAGCATCCCCGGCGTTTTGCAGAAAAAACTTGCATTACAAGTGGGACTGGAGCCGGCAGAATTCGCGAAATGGGCACAACATATTTCCATGTCATACAGCAATGGGAAAACAGTAATTTCCGCAGATGTTCCGAATATCTGGATTTGTGCGGATTTTCTGCGCGGGGGGACATTGGTCTGGGATCGCGGCATCGTGAATTGGGGCGGAACCATCGGGCAGGCAGTGTCTGCTCTTGGAACATGGGGCATGTATGAAATCACCTGCAAAAACGCTGCTGAATTGAAAGAGGCATTCTACAGCAATCCCAAAGCTGTATGGGGGTTCGTCCTTTATGCGCATGGGAACAAGAGTGGATATATAGGAAATGTAACATGCGCATATCAAACTACGCAACACGAACTTATGTCATGGGTCGATCAGCAGGGCTTCAAACTTGGCAGGCTTTATCTTATGCAGTGTTACAGTGGCACAAACAGTTTCTTTCACATTGTAACGACCTATGCAGAGATTATTGCGGAACTAAGAAAGTCTCTTTCACCCAAAGAGTTTGAAAATATCCTGAAATGCCCTAGAAATGAGCTCCTGAAACGTCATTTCCATAGAATAAGACAGCAGCATCAAAAGGGAATAGAAAAGTATAAAAGCGTAAAAGTCAGAAACTGTTTTATAAAAAATGATTCCATCATCACTACTGTTTACATTCAATGGCAAATGGAATGGGGAGAGAGAGTCGTGGGAGGAAAACCGAACATTTCCTATCAAGGTACAAACGCAGTCGGGATAGATTGGAATTTTTTGGAAAAAATACTATAACAAAGACTTTTTTTGCTTTTAATTTTTAAAAGTATCAGTAACTTATGTTAAGTTTTTTAATCAGAGTTTTTGAACATACAAACAGGAGGAAATGTATATGGCGCGCAGAATAATCCTTTTTATATTGTCTTTATCCTGTTGTCTTCTTATGACATCATGCCTTAGTATATACGGTGCACCTGCGGAGATGCAAAGAAGATTCGAGGAGGAGTTAAAACGGGACGGGTTTTCCGAGTTAAATGAGGACACACTGTAATGCCCCCTTGAAAAACGGGGGGCATTTCCTTTCCCGTCCATTGTTTCTTTGCACCCATGGGAAACTCCTTTTCGATACTCTCTTAATTTAGCACTATTTTCAATGGGGGCAGTATAATTCCATCATCACTACTGTTTACATCCCATGGCAAATGGAATGGGGCAAGAGAGTCGTGGGAGGAAAACCGAACATTTCCTATCAAGGTACAAACGCAGTCGGGATAGATTGGAATTTTTTGGAAAAAATACTATAACAAAGACTTTTTTTGCTTTTAATTTTTAAAAGTATCAGTAACTTATGTTAAGTTTTTTAATCAGAGTTTTTGAACATACAAACAGGAGGAAATGTATATGGCGCGCAGAATAATCCTTTTTATATTGTCTTTATCCTGTTGTCTTCTTATGACATCATGTCTTAGTATATACGGTGTATGGGCGGAGGAGCAAAGAAGATACGAGGAGGAGTTAAAACTGTACGGGATTTCCGAGTCAAATGAGGACACACTCCGTCAGGACTAAAGAAACGAAGACGTACAGCCGGATACTTTTGACAACAGTAAAGGGTTCCGATGCATGCGGGGATTCCTTTCCCGTTTTCCAGTCAGTCAGTTCATTGTTCCGCCGTGCACTGTCATCTGAAAAGCAGCTTTCCGAATACCTGTAATCCTCCTGTGTCCAAAGGAGATATAGTACTGTATCAAAATGATAAAAACGGAAAATGCTCCTGATGCCTGAAGCGCCTGTACGATATTCCGCTTGTGAGCGAACCGGCATTCGGAGCAGAAAATTTAAAAAACACACAGCCGTTTTGTTGTCCGGACGACTGTGTGCTCCTGAAAACTGGATTAAAAAATTATTTGGCGGCATCGATTTCCGCTTCGACATCTTCAAACGTAATATCGGAATTCGTTCCGGCAAAGAAAACAATCCTGACACCCGTCGGCACCGCCTTGACTTTCACGCCGTTTCTGGCAATCTCATATTCATTTCTGACGACATGTTTTCCCTCGACTTCAGTGAAAACATCCGTGGCAGTCACTCTCGCCAGATTACCGGAAAAGATGTAACCCTTTGCGTCATACAGGTAAACAGCGACTCCGGCAGTTCCTTTTCCTTTGACCTTGGCTTCGACTTTTATGATTTCTCCCGGCTTCACCGGATAGGCGGCAGCCGTATAGAAAGGTGTTTCTCTCGTAGTCGTAGTCACCTGAATCGCATTTTCATCCGCCTCCCTTGCAGGTACAACCTTGAAGGTACCTATATTCGGCTGGTTTGCATAGTTCTTGACCCAACCGAGCGGAGCCGTTCCCGCCGCATCAAGGCGCTTGAATTCTCCGTTGATATTGAGGTCTCTTGCAAAAAGACTTCCTGCTGCGGCGACGGCAACCAATGCAATGACTGCTGTTTTCATGTAACGGTCTCCCTGTTTTTGTTGAATTTATTTATACGCGACTGACTTCAAGTTACATCCATACTTCACTTTTGTCAAATCCATATCCTGTCCCGGACAAGCGGTACTGCGAAATAGTTCCCCGTTTTTTTGCAAAAAAAAGATTTTATCTGCCGAAAAAATAATTGCCCAAACTTGATTTTCCCGCTTTATGCATGTAAATTCTCACGTTTGCCGCAGACAAGGCAGACAGAAACGGAGTATCCTTATGTCTCTTGGCCTCACTGAAATTCTCGTTATTTTCATCGCCATCCTTCTTTTATTCGGTGCAAAGCGCATTCCTGAGATCGCCCGTGCCCTCGGACGCGCCAGCCATGAATTCAAAAAGGCAAAAGATGAGATCATCAATGAAACCGAAGAACTGAAAGACGCCGCAGAAAAGAAAGCCGCTCTGGAAGATCAGGCGGGCAAAAAAGGCAACGGCAAGAAAAATGACTCCGAATAAATAGCGGAGGACTCTCTTTATGAGCGACACAAAAGAACTTTCCTTTCTGGAACATCTGGACGTACTGCGCGGGGTTCTTTTCAAAATCATCGGGATTTTCAGTGTCCTCTGCGTTCCGGCATGGTTTTGTGCTCCTTACGTAATGAAGCGACTGCTTGCATATGCGGCTCCCGCAGGGTTCAAACTGCATTATTTCTCTCTGATGGAACCTTTTTTCATTCAGCTGAAAGTCATGCTGACACTGGCTGTTTTTGCCTCCCTGCCGTTCACTGCATATTATTTATGGGAATTCATTGCGCCGGGATTGACCGAACTGGAAAGAAAAAGAATCCGCCCTCCCCTGTTCCTGAGCTTTTTTCTTGCAGTTGCCGGAGCGGTATTCGCAATTCTGCTGATTGTGCCGATCATTGTCCGCTTTTCGCTTTCCTTTCAGACGGAAGGCATGGAGCCGGTCATCGGAATCGAGAGTTTCGTGTCCATGATGCTGTTGTCCGCGCTGGCATGTGCGGCCCTGTTCCAGTTTCCGGTCTTGCTGCTGATCCTGCTTTCCCTCGGGATCGTTGATCTTGCCTGGATCCGCAAACAGCGTGCCGTAGTACTCGTCGTAATCCTGATTATTGCGGCAATTGTAACGCCGCCGGATGTAGTCAGCCAGCTTATGGTGGCGGTGCCGACCTATCTCCTGTTCGAAGGCAGTCTGCTTCTGTTCCGCTTTTACAGGAAACCGGACGACAGTATGGATGTCTATGAAGAAGAATCAAAGAAGGAATCATAACCCCAAGGAGCCGAATATGGACAGACGTGATTTTCTGAAAACCACCGCCGCGCTTGCCGCTCTGGGCGCCGTTGCAAAAGCCGGTAGACTGTTCGCCGCACCGCCCGCAAAACAAAGCGGTGCGTCCAAAACAGGCGCCCCCGACATGGTGGCGGTCAAAGGCGGAGAACCCGCGCAGATGTTCGACCTCGGAATCAGGGAACTCGGCGGGATGCAGAAATTTGTCAAAAAAGGGCAGACCGTTGTCATCAAGCCGAATATCGGCTGGGATAAGACGCCCGAGTACGGCGCCAATACGAACCCTGATCTGGTCCGGCGCATCATAGAGCACTGCAAGGAGGCGGGCGCTTCCAAAATCTATGTGTTCGACACGACATGCAGTCCGTGGAACCTCAGTTACAAGAACAGCGGAATCGCGGATGCCGCCGAAAAAGCCGGTGCGATCGTAGTCGGCGGGGACAGCGCCAAGGACAAGGCATATCTTGAAAACAATTATGCGGAAGTTGAGATTCCCGGTGCAAAACGCCTCAGGAAGATGATGCAGCACCGTCTGATCAAGGAGTGCGATGTCTTCATCAATGTTCCGGTACTGAAACATCATGGCGGGGCGCATATGACATGCTGCATGAAAAACCTGATGGGGACGGTTTCAAAACGCACCCAGCAGTATTTCCACGGCAATGACCTGCATCAGTGCATTGCAGAGTGCTGCGCCTACCGTAAACCCGATCTGAATGTGGTGGATGCCTACCGCGTCATGACGAAACGCGGTCCGCGCGGCGTGGATCTGAGCGATGTCGTGATCATGAAATACCAGATGATCGGTACCGATCCCGTCGCGCTTGACACCGCGGCGGCACGCCTGATCAAATTCAACCTGAACAGAATCGGGCATATCCGCACCGGCGAATCGCTCGGAATCGGCACAACCAGACTCAATACCCTGAACATAAAACGGATCACGGTATGATGCATTGGAAGAAATTGCCGTGGTGGCGCATCCTGCGGATTCTGGCGGCAGGCATTGTCCTGGTTGCCCTGATGGGAGGAACCTGGTTTTTCCCGGGGTATGAGAAAGTATTCATCTCGCAATTCGGTTCCAGCCTGCTTGCTCTGACCTCCGCCTTTTCACTGGGAGCGTTCCTTGCCGTTGCCTCAGTCGCAGTAATGACGCTGCTTGCCGGAAGACTGTATTGTTCGATTCTGTGCCCGCTCGGAATTCTTCAGGATCTCATGATGTTTTTCAAGGGCAGTTTCGCATTTCAAGGAACCTACCGCCATATTAAATATCCGTTTTTCTTCCTTGTTCTGGGACTGGCGTGTGCTGGACTGATGCTTCCGCTTGCGTTTCTGATGCCGTCGGCAAATTTTGTCGCCATCGAAAACAATGTATTCCGGGAAGTCTGTGCGAGAGTCTTCTACTGGTTCGATCTGTCGATCGGAGAGGTGACGATCCACCCTGTCATAGGCGGATTCGCCACTGCATGGACGGTCTTCATCCTGCTCGTCATACTGGTGCGCTGGCGCGGTCGGGTTTACTGCAATACACTTTGCCCGGTTGGCGCCCTGCTCTCGTTGATTGCGAAATTTTCTTATTGGAAAATCACGCTCACGGATCGCTGTGTCGGTTGCGGCGCATGTGAACGCGCCTGCAAAAGCGGATGCATCGACGTGAAGAACAGGCGCGTCATCAACGAGAACTGTGTCATGTGCCTGAACTGCATCGGAAAATGTAAATTCTCCGCCTTGAAATTCGAGCACAGGAAACAGGTTCAGAAGACGCCGGAACCTCTGTCCGGGGCAAGACGCGAATTCCTGATTGCCGGCGGCGCCCTGGTGGCGGGGCTGGCGGCGGGAAAAGCGGCGCATGCACTCGGCGGAAGAAAAGTCCCGGCGGACGATTATGCGCCGGCAATGCCTCCCGGAGCGGTTTCCTACGACCGTTTCACCTCCCGTTGTGTCTCCTGTGGACTCTGTATCGCCGCATGCAAGGGGCATGTTCTCGCCCATGCGACGGATCAGTATGGATTGCGCGGTTTTCTCCAGCCTTATATGCGGTTCTCCAACGGAGCCTGCGAATTCAACTGCAATGAGTGTATCAAGGTATGCCCCTGCGGTGCGCTGGACAAGCTGTCTCTCGACGAAAAGAAGCATTGGCGCGTCGGTCTTGCGCGGTATGTGGAAAACCGCTGCATTTCTTATATCGACGGAACCGACTGCGGGGCGTGTGCGGAACATTGCCCGGTGGGCGCGCTTGAGATGGTTCCCTACAAGAAAACGACAATTCCGAAGGTGCATGAGAATCTCTGCATCGGCTGCGGAGCCTGTGAAAATATCTGCCCGGCTCGTCCGGTCAAGGCAATCCGTGTCAACGGCGCTGCAAAACAGCACTTCGTGGAAAAACCCGTTGCGACAAAATCGGCGGTTCTCGACTCGGAGGAGGACTTTCCGTTCTGACTGTTC
>DXVA01000061.1:15659-17054 GCA_019408975.1 Lentisphaeria bacterium
GAAATGAAAGATAAAACTTTGAAATGCGGATTTTCGATGCCGGTTCTCGGAATGGGGACATGGCAGATGGGCGGCAGGATGGAACGCGATTCCGGGAATGACGATGCAGGGCAGATCCAGGCTTTGAGAACCGGTCTGGATCTGGGCTTCAATCTGATTGACACGGCGGAATCCTATGCCGACGGCAAAGCGGAGGAACTGGTCGGAGAGGCGATCAGGGGATATGAGCGCAGCAGTCTGTTTTTGACGTCGAAAGTCTGGAAAACTCATGTCGCCTATGACGATGTATTGCGTGCAGCGGAAAAATCGCTGGAGCGGCTCGGCACGGATTATCTTGACCTGTATCTCTACCATCAGGTCAACAACGAAGTCCCGCTGGAAGAGACGATGCGCGCCTTCGACCGTCTGGCATCGGAAAAACTGGTGCGTTACATCGGGGTCAGCAACTTCGCGCTGGAACGGTTCAAACGGGCGCAGGCGTGTGCGGAACATAAGATCGTGGTCAATCAGATCCACTACAGCCTGTCGATGCGCGAACCGGAAGCCGAACTGCTGCCCTGGCTTCAGGAAAACGACGTGATGGTTCAGGCATGGCGTCCTTTGCGCGGCGTGCCGGACTGCGCACTTTTAGACAATCTCTGCGCAAAATACGGCAAAACGAAGTCACAGATCGCCCTGAACTGGCTGATCATGCAGAAGAACGTCGTCACGATTACAGCCTCTAATTCCGCAAAGCATATTCAGGACAACCTGGATGCCGCCGCGTTTGAAATGGAACCTTCCGACATGGAACTTCTGACGCATGATTTCCCGGAAAAGCAATTCATCTCCGACGCCGTCCCCCTGAGCTGATTCCGCTGCCCTCCGCTTGAAAACAGTGGATTCGATGTTATATTTTCCGCCATTTGGAATTTCCGGAGGATCAGGCACTTTACATCAGGAACTCTTGGAATGCGGAATCTGCGATACCTTGCATTTGATGCGGATGACACTTTATGGGAAAATGAAAATCATTTTCAGGACGCTGAAAAACAGTTTCAGCAGCTTCTTTCCGGCTACGGAACTGCGGAACAAGTCAGCGGGGAGCTGTTTCAGGTCGAAATGAAAAATCTTCCCGCCTACGGCTACGGCACAAAAGGTTTCGTGCTCTCGATGATCGAAACCGCCATCCGGGTCAGCGGCGGCACAGTCCCTGCGGAAACGATAGGCGGAATCCTTTCTCTCGGGCAGGATATCCTGAAGAAACCGGTCATACTCCTGCCCCATGTCAGAGAAGTCCTGGAGCACCTCAGCGGCTGTTACCGTCTGATTCTCGCCACGAAGGGAGACCTTCTGGAGCAGGAAAGATACCATGTATAGGTGACAGGAGCTAGTCGGAGTGGAAAAGAACTCCTT
>DXVA01000062.1 GCA_019408975.1 Lentisphaeria bacterium
GGAGAAACCTGATCGAAGACCTGAAAGACATCTGCCGCGAAAGCAGATGGAACTTCGAGCGCAGAATCGATCTTGAGCGTCTTGCGTCGGATGCGATTCACAAGGCGTTGATGAGCGCCCTGCCGCGCCAGCTCGGAATGTTCGACAGGGAATCGAAGCTGTTTTCGGATATGAAAGGGAAAAAATTCACGCTGTTTCCCGGTTCCGCGCTGGCGAAACGGAAAAATCCGCCGCAGTGGGTTCTCTTTTTCGCGCTGGTGGAAACGAGCCGCGTGTTTGCGCGCGGAAATGCCCAGATCCGTCCCGAATGGCTGGAGCAGGTTGCACCGCACATCTGTTCGGTCAGCTATGACAATATTCACTGGGATGAATCCAGCGGATTCGTTTATGCACGGGAGCGGGTCACCGCCGGACAGCTTCTGATCAATCCCGGCCGCCGCTGCCATTACGCAAAGGTGCGTCCTGCGGAAGCCCGGTCCGTATTCATCCGGGAGGGGCTGGTATCCGGACTCGCGACTCTGCGCGGCACATGGCTGGAAGAATACAATTATCTGCTGAATGAACTCAAGTCTCTGGAAATCAAGATGCGCCGTCCGGACTCCATCGTGGACACGGAAGCCATTTACCGCCATTTCGACGAGGTTCTGCCTCCCGATCTGCATTCCGTCAATGCGGTCAGGCTGGACTGGCAGAAAAATCACAGGGATTATGCCCCGAAACCCGAAGACATCATGCTGATCCCGTATGAGGAACTGCATGAGGAGGATTATCCGGACTCCATTGTAAATGCCGGACAGCGTTTCAGGCTGCGGTATCAATTCGACCCCGGAGAAGAGGAAGACGGCATTTTCCTTGAAGTGCGGGAAGACAGCCTCAATCTGCTTGATCCGTATCTTACGGATTATCTGGTACCGGGTTATCTTGCCCAGAAAGCCGGTTTTCTTCTGCGCTCCCTGCCGAAAAGCCTGCGCAGGAACTACATGCCGCTGGATGCCGCCGTCGAAGGATTCATGGATGACTACCATACGGGGAAAATCTTTACCGGACAGAGTTTCCCGGAGGCGTTCGCGAATTATCTCAACGAAAATTACGAAGAACAGATCGGCGTTGAAAATCTCGAATCGGTTGAACTGCCGGAATATCTGCAAATGAAACTGGTGATTCTGGACTCCAAAGGCAGAGTCGTCAAAGTCCATCGCGGCATGCCGGAAGGCTTTATAAAAGATTCCAAAGTCAGCCATGCCGTCCCCGCCGCCAAACAATGGTTCCTGACGGGCTTCCGCGACTGGCCGGGAACGGAGGCAATGCCTCTCTCGGTCAGGCTCTCAAAAGAAACCGGGGTTTCCGCCTGCCCGGCGCTGGTCGATGAAGGCGAGACACTGGGACGCGCCCTGTTCCTGAAAGAAAGCGAGGCGAAAGAACACCATCGCCGCGCGCTCCTGAAACTCTGGCGGATGCGTCTGCCGCAGATTCTGAAACCGCTGCGGAGCATGATGAATACATCACATCAGATGGAACTGAGCTTTTTCCTGAAATACCGCGAGTGGAAAGAAGACATCATTGACAACGCCGCAGAAAAAGCGCTCGGCGGAAACCTGTGGGAAATCCGTTCGGAAGCGGAATTCAATCTCCGTCAGGAACAGTCGCGCGATCAGGCAGCCGCCGTGGTAACGGATCTCATGGACGAACTGGAGCATGTATTCCGGGTTTACAGCGAAGTAACGCCGCTTCTGCGCAAACTCGACGGCGAGTCGGAAACTTATGAGGACATTGAGAAAGAACTTCGCTTTTTCTTCCGTCCCGGTTTCCTGAAGACACAGGAGATATTTGAACGCTGCCCACGTTATCTGAAAGCGCTGAATATCCGCATTCAGCGTGCAATAGCCTCTCCGCAGAAGGATTTGGCGAAAGGCGAAAACATCGCCCCGTACATCAGGAAATTCCGCATGGCGCTTGAAATGGCGGACTCATTTGAAAACTCTGATGATCTGCGCGCTTATTTTCTGCTGCTCGAAGAAGCGCGGATCACAGCCTACGCGCCGGAAATGCGCCCGCTGGTCAAGTGCGGTGAAGCGGTGCTGAAGGAACGCTGGGAATCTCTGCGTTTCACCAGCGATTGAGACCACGAAACATGAATCTGCTTCTGCCGGAGGTTTGTACCGCGGGGCTTTACCTGAAACGACTGTTCCGGCAAATCAGATCATAACGTATGCTGGTAAACATAATCATCCATGTAGAAGCCTCCGCCGATATCGACTTTGACTTTTTCATACAGCTTGAATCCGTTTCTTTCATAGGCGCGGATCGCATCTTTGTTCTGCTTGTTGACGTTCAGGCGCAGGAACTTGTAACCGGCGGCGCGCGCTTCCTTGATCACATGCTGAAGCGCCATGGAGCCGATACGCTTTCCGTGGTAATTATAGTCCAGGTAAAGCTTATGAAGCTTCGCCACCCCGTCCGCATAAGGACCGTAGGAGATGAATCCTATCGGTTTTTCACCGTCGCAGATCAACTCGAATCTGACCCCCTCCTTGACCTCGCGCGTGGTAACGGAAAGGTCATACATCATTTCCAGCATGTAAGCCATCTGTTCCTGCGAAAGAATTTCCCTGTAAGTGCGCGACCAGATCTTTTCCGCCAGCTTCGCCACGGTTTCAAGGTCTTTTTCTTCCTGAATCAAGCGGATCGTGATACTCATTTCAACAGTCTCCTTCAAAAATATGCTTCGGCAAGATCGTTCCAGAAAGCCAGCCCTTTCTCCGTCGGGGAAATACAGCCCGGGCCTTCCTCCAACATGCCGCCTGAAATTTGTTCTTCTATTATTTTACTCCATATTTCCCGCCAGGACAATACGGAAAACTGCGAAAATTCGCTTTTTTTCCAGCCGCGCACCGTCCGCAGTCCCATAACGAAAATTTCACTCAACCGCTTCCGTTCTTCGATGATATCCGGTTCGGCGGCATCCCCTTTGAGCCATCGTGCAAGGGAAGGCACCTCCGTCCGCCGCACCAACCCGTCGAAAGAACATGCGCCGGGACCAAGCCCCAGATAAGTCTCCCCGTGCCAGACATTCCAGTTATGGCGGCATTCATATTTCTTTGCCGCATAATTCGAGATTTCATAGCGCGGCATTCCATGGGCGCTTAAAATATCCTGCGCAATCTGCCACATTGCGAAAGAAAGTTCATTGTCTTCCGGCGGCACCCCGCGCGCGACAAGCTCCGTTCCGTCCTCAACGATCAAGGAGTATGCGGAAATATGACACGGCGCATACCCGAGCGCGGTTTCCAGCTCCCGCACCCAGTCTCGGGGAGTCTGTTCCGGCAAAGCATAAATCAGGTCGAAACCGAGATTCGCAATTCCATTGGAACGCAGCAGTTCCACAGCGTGCGCCACGGTTTCACCGCCGCCTCCGCGCCGCCCGATCAAGCTGCGGAACTTCGGGTCGAACGACTGCACTCCCATGCTGACCCGGTTCACATAATGTCCAAGCACAGCAGCTTTTTCCGCCGTCAGGCTCTCCGGATTGCATTCCGTGGAAATTTCCGCATTTTCCGCAAGGGCAAAGTGTGTTCCTACGATACCGAAAAGACGTTCCAGCGACTCCGGCGGAATGGCGGTCGGAGTTCCGCCGCCGAAATAAACCGTGTTCAGCGGGACACACTGCGGGGCATACTGTTTTGCGTCAAGTTCCAGACGGCACAGCCACGCTTCGACGGCTTCCTGTTTTACCTCCGGCTCGGAATAAAAAGCGCAATAGGCACATTTGCCGTTGCAGAACGGCACATGAATATAGAGATTCTGATACGGGCGGACTTTCATTTTCCCAATGCGTTCAATGCCGCGAGAAAAACCTCGCGGTAAGGGATGCCGAATTCAGACGAAACTTTCCGGCAGTCCTCATATTCCGGTTTTGCGGAAATGACTTTGCCATCCAGAAATGCGCGCTTAATGCGGACTTCCGCACCGCAGGAAAGCTTCACCGCAACCATGTCACGCTCAAGGATGCGGCGTTCCTTGCGGTTCACGCGGACACCGAGCGTTCCGGTTTCACGGAAAACAAGTTCAGAAAAACGATCCAGATCGGACTCGAAGCAGAGCACATGGAGCACATACCCCGGACGCTGTTTTTTCATGACCGCCGGAATCATCCATACATCGCGTGCACCGCTTTCAAAGAGTTTCGCGGACAGTGCGCCCGCCGCCTCCGGCGTCACATCGTCCAGATTCGTTTCCAGTTCGATGCAGGGCTCCGTGCCCCATGCGCCGCTTTCCGCCGATTCAACCAGAGTCGCACGCAGAACATTCGGGCGCCCGTTGAGTTTCCGGCTGCCGAAAGAAAGGGCGCTCGAAACGACTCTGCCGGAAACCCCTCTGTTCTGCCCGCCCGGAAACGTCGTCAGGAGCGCGGCGCCCGTCGGCGTAATCATCTCGAACGGCTCGTCAGTCTGTTCCATCTCAATACCCTTTAATAAGTTAAGCGTGGCGGGAGCCGGTATCGGGTAAATTCCGTGCCTGCACCGGAACGTCCCCGTCCCCTCCGGCAGAACGCCGAAAGAAATGGAGTCCGCTCCGAGCATCTCAAACGCCCAGCAGGAGCCGAGAATGTCAACAATCGAATCAACCGCGCCGACTTCATGGAAATGCACATGATGCGCATGGCATCCGTGAACCTCCGCCTCGGCACGTGCCAGACGGTGAAACACGTCATGCGCAAGTTGCTTTGCCTTCTCCGGCATGGGAGCACGGGCGATGATTTTTTCGATCTCGTCAAGCCCCCGCTCGATTCCGGAACTTTTCGTGATCTTCACGTCAAGTTTCATTCCGTTCATTCCGTAATCGGAAAACGGTGTCGGTTCCATCACGAATTCATCTTCCGGAAAGGCATCGTTCAGTCCCCGTTCCACCACTTTCAAATCGGCGCCGAGCCCTGCCATCGCCGCAAGGATCATATCGCCGGCGGCGCCGCCGACACTGTCAAAACGAATCTGTTTCACTGAAATCTCCGCTTACTTTTTCCTGAGCTTGAGAAACACCGCGCCGAGCCACGGGAGGCGCAGCCTGACATGCTGGGGCTGCCCGTGGTAAATGCCCTCCTCCGTCTTCATGACGCCGGAATTGAGCAGACCGGTGCCGCCGTATTCCGAAGCGTCGGAGTTGAAGGCTTCGACCCATTCGCCGGGGAACGGCACGCCGGTGATGTAATCATCACGCACCACCGGAGTCAGATTCAGGATCACGACGACGGCATCGGTATGATCTCTGTTCCAGCGGATATAGGAAAGAATCGACTGCCGGAAATCGCCGCCGTCGAGCCACTGAAATCCGGGTGCGGTGAAATCGACTTCCCACAAAGACGGATTTTCTCGGTAGAAATGATTCAGATCGGCGGACAGCCGCTTCATCGCGGCGTGCTGAGGATAATCCAGAAGCATCCAGTCAAGCCCGGCATTGCAGTTCCACTCGATCCACTGCCCGAACTCGCCGCCCATGAACAGAAGCTTCTTTCCGGGATGTGTTGCCATATAGGAGAAGAGCGCGCGCAGGTTTGCGAATTTCTGCTGATAGTCGCCCGGCATTTTGTCGAGCAGGGATTTCTTCCCGTGAACCACCTCGTCATGACTCAGCGGCAATATGAAATTCTCCGTAAAGGCATAGAGAAGCGAAAACGTGATCTTGCCGTGGTTGAAACTGCGGTAGATCGGATCAAGGGCAAAGTATTCCAGCGTGTCATGCATCCAGCCCATGTTCCATTTGAATGTAAATCCCAGCCCTCCAAGATATGCGGGACGCGATACGCCGGGCCATGAAGTCGATTCTTCGGCAACCATCATGATGCCGGGGAACTGTTCATGCGCGAGCTCGTTCAGGCGGCGCAGAAACGCGATCGCCTCCAGATTCTCGTTGCCACCGAATTTGTTCGGAATCCAGTCACCGTCACTGCGCGAATAATTGAGGTAAAGCATGGATGCCACCGCATCCACGCGCAGACCGTCCACATGAAACTTGTCGAACCAGTAGAGAGCGCTTCCGATCAGAAAATTCCTGACCTCGTTGCGCCCGAAATTGAAGATGTAGGTTCCCCAGTCGCGATGTTCTCCCTGGCGCGGATCGGCGTGCTCATACAGCGCCGTACCGTCAAAACGCCCGAGGGAAAAGGAGTCCTTCGGGAAATGCGCCGGAACCCAGTCAAGAATCACCCCGATCCCTTTCTGATGCATATAGTCCACGAAATAAGCAAAATCCTCAGGCGAACCGTAACGCGCAGTCGGCGCATAGAAGCCCGTGACCTGATACCCCCATGACTGATCCAGCGGATGTTCGCAGACCGGCAGGAGCTCGACATGGGTGTAACCCATCTCCTGAATATAGTCGGCAAGCGCATGAGCCAGTTCGCGGTAATTATGAAAATCATCTTCGTTTTCCGGATCAAGTTTCCGAAGCCCCGGTCCCCGCCACGAAGCAAGATGCACCTCGTAAATATTGACCGGCGATTCCAGGATATTGGTTTTCCCGCGCTTCTCCAGCCATTCCGCATCCGTCCAGAGATACGGTTCCGCGGATGGTATGCGCCCTGCATTGTGCGGACGCAGTTCGGTGCGCTGCGCGTAGGGATCAAGTTTCGTCAGAATATCGCCGGACTGCGTGCGGATCTCATATTTGTAGATATCCCCCGGTTGAAGCGAAGGAATGAAAAGTTCCCAGATGCCGGAAGACCCCATGAGACGCATCATATTGCGCCGACCGTCCCAGCAGTTGAAATCCCCGATCACGGAAACCCGTTCCGCATTCGGCGCCCAGACGGCGAAAAGAACGCCGTCCACGGTCCCCATTTTACGCGGATGCGCCCCCATGACTTCGTAAACTTTATGGTGTTCGCCGGAATTGAACAGATACATATCCATCTCTCCGATTCCGGGCAGGAAATGGTAGGGGTCTTCGGAAGCGAAGACCTCTCCGCCTTCAAAATGTTTCTCCACAATATAGTCGAAATGCTTCTTCCTGCCGGGAAAAGTCACAATGAAAAGCCCCGCACCCGCGGCCTTTTCCGCCGGGAACTTCTGTCCGTCGGCAAGGATAAAGACTTTTTCAGCGGCGGGATCGTAGATTCTGACAACGATTCCGTCTTTTCCGGTATGCATTCCGAGTATGGAATGCGGATCTTTGATCCTCCCGTCGAACAGCATCTGAAAGGCGTCGGAATCGAAGGTATTTATTTTCGCAGCGGCTTTTTTCATGATCATCCTCCTGTATGCCTCAAGTATAGCACTCCTTTGGCAAAACAGCAAGAAAAAAACACCTTTTTCCTGCTTATTTTCAGGAAAAAGGTATTTTAGTCAAGAAACAGAATCATGCACATGAAAACAGATTATTTCCGGATCGGTTCCACAAGGACCCGTTCTATACGTACCGTATTTCTGTCCCGTTCCCTGCAATATGCCACCCGGCACCAGACCTTGTAACGACCGGGCTGGATATTGGAAAAACTCAGTTGCAGAGTCCATGTGCGAGTAAAATAGAAATTGCACGAAGAATCCAGATCGGCGGTAAAATGGTACCAATGATATCCCGGCTGCAAAACTTTCCGGTCTGGAAAACGCATGGAACTGACAACCTGCTTTTTCTGGCTGTTATAGACACCGGCTTCAAGCGGCAACGAATAACTGCCGGTGACAATATCGGCAATCCGTGCGGTCACACCTGTTTCGGCATCGTCATCGTAAACAATCTCCCATTGCGCACTGCCACCGTCAAACAGGGTAAAATCCAAAGCGGAATAAGCAGTATGCGGTCTCTTTTCAAAACCCGCAGGAACTTTATTTCCATTCTTGAGAATGATTTCGGAATTTTTTTCAATCGCTTTCAACGCGGTCTCGAAAACCGGTCGGAATGTATAATGTGCAGTAATTTCCGGGTAATCAGTTTCCAGTTCAGAACATGTCTTCAGGAGGCGTTGTTTCAGGACTTCTGCCGCCAACGGGTAAGTTTCCGGAGCATGCCCTGCCTCTTTCCATTGGGTGCGGTAAATACTGCTGCCCTTGAAACTCAGGAAATCCAGCCCCAGCCTCGCCCTGTGCAGTCGACGCAGATAAACCGGCTGCTTATACAAGAGTTTTTCAGCCTCATCAAATCGGCGATGAACCTCAAGCAGTTTCGGCAGCGGCAGCATGGAGGCATAAACCTTGGTCGCCGCAGAACCAAACGGAATATGCGGGCGTGCCCGTTTGGCGCCGTCCCAAAGAGAACGGCGATAAAAATCAACCGCCGCCGCTCCAGGACCATAATATAATTGCAGGAAGTCCTTATACAGCGCATTTGCATCCCGATAGGGATTTTCCAGCAGTTTAGCCTCAATATAAACCTTCAGATCATACATGTCCGAAGCAAACGGGAACTCATGTTCAAAAAACACACCTTTGATTCCGTGATCCGCAAACAGACGCAACGTTTCCGCAATCAGAAATTCGCTGGGATAGGGAAGCAAAGCCTCCATCATGGGGTAAGTAATTGAATAATCCCAAATCAACAGATTCTGCGTCACCCGCCGCCACGCCGCAAGCCGATCTTGAAACGCGCGGTTTCCCCCGTTCAGGTGGGATTGAGCCTGACTGGTCATTGTATCACACAGTCGAATCCACACATTCGGACGTGCTTTCACATCCCCCAAAGGAGGGATCTCCGTCTGCAAATAGGCAAGAGTAGTAATCACAACTTCCGGATGTTCCGCTTCAACAGCCGCTCCGACCTCATTCAAAAAACGAATCAACGTTCCGGATATCCCCCATTTACGGTCTGACTCACTGCATTCCGGGCATTTGCATGAGACAATATTATCATTCTGCGACAGTTCATAAAACCGGGGCAGAGGCAGTCCCGCAGCAGCAGCCTGTGTTTCGCTCTCACGGATAAACGCTTTTAATTTTTGAATGATCAGCCGGAGAACCTCGCGATTGCTCAAACAAAGCTGTCCCCCCACGCCTCCAATCCGCTTTCCATTGACCAGAGAAAAGAACTCCGGATTACTCTCACCATACTGTTTCCACGGAATATAATGTTCAAATGTGTGCGCAAAACCCGGTTTTCCAAAATCCAGTCCGCCTCCGTAAGCGGAAGGCAGCGTAAAGTTTCCGTCACGGTTCATCCGGTGGCGAGCCTGAAACCGTCCCTGATCCCACGGCAAATCAAAGCGGAATATTTCCCGTGCCATGAAAAATGGCTTGCCCCTCTCCATTTTTTCCGGAACCGGCAGTTCCTTTCGCCGGGGAACATATTCTTCCTGCCGGTTCCACCAGCGGACGCCGAGTTTTTCTTCTATGTAATGATAAACGCCATAGAGAATACCGCGCTTCCCGCCGCCCAGAAAGACAACCTGTCTTCCCGAAGGAACTATAACCCATTCCTCCTCTGCAAGAGATTCAGTATCGGGAACGTTTAATCCGGGAGGTATGACACCGACAAAAAACTCCACTTTTGAAACACTGTCCGATGCCGGACCTGCAACAGCCGTCGCATAATGTTTCAACTCCCGTATTGCCGTTTGCTCCGCAGATGTCGGAGAAACCGGTCCATGAATTTCCCAGGCAACCACACAGCCACTCGCAAACAGCAGAACTGACAATAATTTTATCATACGCCCCTCTCTCATCAAATATTCTGATCCGCATACCAGATATAGCCACGAGTTCCTGGAGGATTCCCGACGAATTCATTTCTGTTTTCCGGAGAAACATGACCGTCCAGAAACAGAATATTGACCTTTCCGTTATGCCGTCCGGAACCAGTCCAGTTATTAAGAACGTCCCACCATGCGGCGACATAACCATCATGATCAAAATACTGAACGGTTTTGGTCGGATACTTCCAATAAGTGATCTTTCTCCACTCAAGTTCGCTCGGTCCGAAGCAAACTCCGCCGTTATCGAAACGGGAAATTCCCGGATTGGCGCCGTAACCGAGAAAACGATCTCCATCCAAGTGGGAAAATTCATCAACAATCTTGCAGGGACAGCGCAATACCGGATGCAGAACCTCCCCGGGCCTCAAGATATCGCTGACCAGCCGGAACCAGCTTGTCCCCAAATCACCAGCCGTTCCCAAAGTCGGAATAATGTAATCATTATATTGATTCACATACGTCATGACTGCAATTCCCTGTTGCCTCAAATTGCTGGTACATTTAATACTCTGCGCCACAGCACGAGCCTTGTTTAACGCCGGCAGCAGCATGGCTGCGAGAATGGCGATGATTGCTATTACAACCAGCAATTCTATTAATGTGAAATTTGCCATGTCGGATAATGTTGTGCCGCGCTTCCTCATTCCAGATTTCATTTTTACACCTCGCTTTATTTTATTTTTCTCATTGAATCCGTACTTTTTCTTATAAAGAGCAATGGGTGAATCAGACGGAGCATTTCGGGATTTTCGGGATGCGTCATGTTGTAATCCAGCATGGCGAGCGCCTGTTCCAGATGTTCCCGGATGTCGGGATCATAAACGGTAAGGGGCGGAACCGTATTCCGGCTGAACCGTGTATTGCCGACGGATGCGACCGCAACATCTTCCGGGATTCTGACCCCCGCCTCGGAAAACCCTGCGATGGCACCCACCGCAAGTTCATCATTCAGGCAGATCAGTGCTGTGAAATTCCTGTTTTCCAAAACCTTCACAACTGCTTCGCGCGCTATGTCCATTGGCTCCTCATGAAACTCCTCATCCAGCTTTTTCAGTGGAATCACCAGATCCGGGGAATAGTCACACCCCATGACAGTCTGCCAGGCGGCAACCTGAATAGACTCTCCAATGGTGTTGCCGCGCAGGAGCGCAATCCGCTTATGCCCGAGGGAGCGCAAATGTTCCACCAGCAGACGGATTCCCAATGTGTCATCACACAGAATGGAAGGAATCCCCTCCTGATCCGACCGGTACGACATTGCAACAAAAAGATGCGGGGTTCTGGACAAAAGTTCAGACGGCATCGGAAGTCCCGCAAGAAAAACAGTCGGCATGACGTATTCTATGTTGCTCTGAATCTGATTCTGGAAATCATTGGAATCCGTCATGATGAAACGGTATTTCCTGTTGTGCGCCGTCATGACCTCCGGGATCAGTTTCAGAAAATCCGACACAACGGACCAGATCTGCGGCGTCAGGACAAATGTGACCGGTTTCTCCGTCGGTTTTGCATCCAGAGCCTGCCGCAGATATGCGCCGGAACCGACTTTTTTCTCCACAATCCCGGCGAAAGTCAGTTCCCGGTATCCTCTGCGGACCGTCACGATATTGACATTCAGCTGCTCCGCCAATGCACGCTCCGACGGCAGACGGTCCCCGACCCGGTATTTACCACTGGTCAGTCCGCGGATAATCTCGTCATAGACCAGTTTATATTTTAACGTCTGTTCATTCCTGCAGCGTATCATCGTCACCCCAAAGTAATCATATAGCGATCAAAGTGCATTGCAATGCAGTTATAATTATAATCGAAAAACGGAAGATTGTCAATAGGGAAAATAATTTTTTTTGAATTTTTTAGAACAGAGAACTCTCCGACGACCTGAAAAGAGATCCGGAAAAAATTGGAGATACATAAATTGAATTCAATCCTGTCATAATCTGCAAAAAGAAACGAGGAAAGCCGGTGAAAAAAATCTCCGGCTTTCCCCTTGGTGGTGTCAGTTTTACTTACTTCTCCTCCTGAACCAGAACGGCGGTGAAGTTATCACAGTCCACATTGACTTTCAAAATGTCCCCGTCGATCCGCCCGATCCGGTTACGCCCCATGCTTTCCATATCATAAGCTGCGAGCTTCGCGCCCGGAGAAAAACCCAGTTTCTTTCTGTCCAGCTGAATCGTCGCCTGCGCCTCTCCCGCATAATTGTTGGGAGCATCCCTCACCACAATCAGCAGAGCCTTGCCCGGGCGCAGATACGAGGCAATATATCCTTTGCTTGCCCGGTCGATATCCGACGGGTCCGGCATGAATCCGAATTGCAGCAGTTTCGCCCCGTTGCCGGAGTCCCAGTAACCATGAAACCTGACATCGTCTTCAGCAATTCCGAATTCGTCAAGCCACATCATACGCAACTCCTCCAGACCGGATGTGAAAGCGCTTTGCAGATGAATATCGTGCAGAAGCAGCAGCGCCCACAGCTGACGCTGGTTGTTTGCCAGCAGGATTTTGCCGGAGCCGCCGTGATCCAGAGTCTTCGTCGTGACGTCATGGAAGCCGGGAACGGTTCCGAACTGGCGGCATGAAAACAGCATCCGGAAAATATCCATGCGGTAGGTATCGAAGTAGCGTCCTTCCGGCGGAATGCGGTCGCTCCAGACCATGACCTCTCCGTCATAGGTAATATCGGAAAAGCTCAATATGGGAAGAATCGGGCAGCCGCTGACGTGAATGTAGATGACTCCGTCTTTGGGACGGTACTGCTTGACCAGGGCATAAACCCGCCTGTGGATTTCACGCTGATTGCGGATGTCGCGCGTCGCCCTGCGAATGCCGCCTTCCCCGATATATCCCGAGCCTGCAAGCTCATTGCTGGAAGCGCCCGGAAGCCAGTCGTCATAATAAAGCCCCCGGACACCGGTCGTGCGGAACAGTCTGTCAACAGTCCATACATGCCACTCGCCCCAGCTGAAAGCTTTCGTATCGATCGTCTGTTCATTCCATCCGGGGTCTGTGATAAGGCGCTGCGGCAGGCGCTGCCACTCCTTTTCATAGCGCCGCCATTCGGGAGTGCGTTTATTCAGATCCTTTTTCTCCCGCGTTTCGCGGTATCCGCCGAAGTGCATACTGACACACGGAATCTTGTCTTTCAGTACCGAATGGTCCATTTTCTCAGGAAAACCCTCTGCCGGGATCGCTTCGCCGGGAGAGCGTGCCCACCAGTCGTAATTGTAATCGACTCTGTTGTGCAGCCGGGGGTCGATATAACGCCGCCCCGCCCGCGTCCAGCCGCGCCAATGCGCCGGACGAGCCTTGACCGGTCCCGCCTGAAGCATCCAGGACAAGGTGAAAGGCTTATTGATCTTCTTTTTCGCGCCGATCACTTCGACCGTAAAAATCCGTTTTCCGTCCTTTTCGGAACATTGCAGAGCTTTCGGGTTATCCTCCGGATAGTAAAATTGATCGGATTCGATCATCCATTGCAGACACCGGTCGGGGCTTCCGATTGTGATAACGCCCTTGCTGCCGAGCGGCGTAACCGGGGAGCGCCAGCCGTTTTCCCATGTCGCGGAACGGCGTGCCTCGTGGAACAGAAGAGACGCTTCTTCGGGGCGGAACGGTATCTCCATCGCCAGAGATTCCACATCCATCCCTTGAGACGGCGGGGCGAAAGTAAGGGAATAATCCATGAACCCGTCATATTCCACCGTCACTCTCCCCGTGACCTTCAAGGCTCCCAGCTCACCCTCTCCCTGCCAGACGGCGCGGGTCGGAGTCGCGGACACCCGGCGGATCGCATGAAATACGAGAGCCTGCTCCTTCCCTCCGATACAGGTCCGCCAACGGACAGGTTCCGCCAGAACATCACGTCCCTGGTTGATGATCTGCTGCGGCATCAGCGAGCTGCCGAACCGATAGGTGCGCCCCCACACGGATGCCTGGTCACTTCCGGCTTTCAGCGGTTCAAATCCGGGCAGAACCACATCCGCGCTGCCGAGCGTATTCCCGACCCATGGGAATTCCGGCAGTTTCTTATAAACGGAGGACACTTTCCGCCCTGTCCCTGAAAGCGTCGCCTCCAGACGGTAATCGCCGGCGGGAATGGAGCCATATTTCAAAGTCAGCGGTTCGAATCCTCCCTTTCCGGCAGCAGCGGTGGTTTGTGCAATGACGTTTCCGGCAGAATCATGCAGTCTGATTTCCGCCTTCGTGCCCGGTTTCGCCAGAAGACTGCTCAAAACAACACGGAGGGACTGTGCGGAAACCGACTCTTCAAACGTCAGAGCCAGCTGATCTTCCGCTTTCCGCGGCATCTCTTTTCCCTGCGCCAGCGCCATCGCCTCCCGAGGAGTCAGCGCCCGGCTGAAAATGCGGAAGTCGCGAATGCCGAACGCACCGTAAGGCTCTTTCCCGATCTTCATCTTTTCCGCCTGCTGCGGAGCATCGTAAATGATATGCCGCCCTGTATAAAAGTCATCCTCCGCGGAATGTGCTTCCGAAGGACGCCCCACCGTAAATGTTTCACCGGGATTGCGGAAGACAAAACTTACCGGAAGCAAAGTCTGCTGCTCGCGTCCGTCCACATAAAGACGCACCATCTGTTTCTGCCACGAAAAGGCAAGATGCCGCCAGACCCCTTTTTCCGGAGCGCCGGCGGAACACCATGCAATACGGTTCCGCTTATTCCAGAGTCCGCCTCCGACCTCAAACGGCTGCCACAGGCGAAGAACGGCAAAGACCTCGTCTTTTCCCGTCCATTGGAAATATGGGTTCCATACACGCTGCTCCCGCCCTGTATCGCACTCTTTGACGAAGAAAGCAACCGTTCCCTGTTCCGCCCGGATATTCCCCGTTGCCGGAAACCTGAAAAAATCACCTTTTTTACCGAACAGAAAATAAGGGGTGCCGTCTTTCTCACGCATGATCTTCACGTTGCCCGATACATGGCATGCAGTATTGCCCCTCCCCCATATCTGCGGTTTCCCGTCTTTGCCGGCATTGAGTTCAAACGTCTGGTACGGAACACGTGCGCCATGCAGATTCAACAATCCCGCACAGCAGAAAATCATGATGAAAAACAGTTTCATATTAATATCCCTTTTGATGATCCATTTAACGGTTGCCGAATCCGGCGTTGATGCCCCAGACGATATCCTGATTGGTCTGATGCCGGATCAGCGCAACGGGGGCATTGCCTGCATGACCGTCCAGAAACAGAATATTGGCACGGTTGGAGTGGCGTCCCGCATGGTTTTTCCAGTCATCGAACGAGGCATAATACTGCCCTCCATCCATGCCGTCGCCTTCAACGTCGAGAATATGAACCAGACGTGACGGCTGTCTTCTCACTTCTCCGGCTTTTTTGAAAGAATACCAGTCCCACATGATCGGCGCCCCGAAATCACAGTTGGAACCGTAAGAGTAACGGTCATATTTCGCCAGCGGTTTGGGATTTGTATTGGAAGGACACCGGAAAAGAGTCTTGTTTTTTTCATAATTGGCAGTTCCGCGCGTCAGATAAACGGATGCCCAGCCGACCTCGTCGCACCATGTATTCTCCCCGTTGTTCGTATAAGGCAGATAATCCTTGTTGTCATCCGTGTACATTGCCCCTACGATCCCGAACTGTTTCAAGGTATTGACACAGGAGATACTCTGCGCCATTGCTTTGGCTTTATTCAATGCGGGCAGCAGCATGCCTGCGAGAATCGCGATGATCGCAATCACGACCAGGAGCTCTATCAATGTAAAAACTCCTGTAATTCTCCTTTGCAGCGATACAATTCTGAAGCGCTTTCCCATTTTAATCTCCTCGCATTATTTATATATTTATAATGTATTCAAATCACAGAAATGTGCCGGATAACAGCGACAGACAGCTTCAAAAGGCGAACGGTTCCTGTCTATGGCAAAATTCAGGGCGTCGCGGGTGATCCTCTCAAAATCAAACGTCATGAACGAATGAGTGCTTTTGTCTCCGGGAGATTCCATGACAGACACCACTCCGAAATCCTTCCTGATTTCCATACCCACCTCCTGCGCGCAGCGGATTGTGCAGCTTCCCATTTCCGAATCCAGACAAACCACCGCAGTCTGCCTGGGAACAGTTTTCAGAAATGCCCTGACCGCTTCCGGATCGCGTGTCGCCGGAGCATTCTCAATCACTTTAAGGGGAATCTCATCCGCAATCTGCCGGAGCCCCGCATCGACCAGCCGGCTGAACGGAGCCCTGCTGTCCGCCGGAAAGAATGTAATATTTTTATATCCTGCCAATGCCGCCTTCACCGCCGCCAGCAATCCTGCGGAACGGAAATCCGGCAGAAAAGCGCATTCCGCAGACATATCGTCAATATACGGCGAAAGGTGAATGACTTTCATGCCGTCGCTGCGCATACGCCGGAAAAAATCCGTGTTGACGGGGGCAATCGGCGACGCTTCTATGACAATCGCGGCAAAGGCAAGCTCCTGTGCCTTGCGCAGAAAACTCTGCTCCCGTTCCGGGGACTGCGCATCAGGTGTGGAACGGTAGATACTGAACATCCAGCCCTGATGTAAAAAGTCATCTTTGCAGCGTTCCAGCGTATCCAGAAACTGGTCGTCAAGGACAATTGCGCCGATCAACTGCGAACGCTCCTGCGCAACGCCCTCTTTCTCCTGGCCCGCAACAAAAGTCCCGCGCCCGCGGATCACCCGAAGCAAACCCAGCTTGGCAAGGTCATCCACCATTCTTTTAACGGTTGTAACACTGCAATTGTAACGCCGGGACAAATCGCGGAATGTCGGAATCTGCCCGTCTTCCACAATCGCTCCGGATTCAATTTCCTTCTGAAAGATCCTGACTAGTTTCTGCTGTACCATTTTTGTTTTATATGTTTCCGTTTTGTTTCTTTATATTATAAGATAAAATACGATTCTGTCAATGGGGAAAATGAAATTTTTCCATTTTTTTAAGAAAAAACCGGAATTCAGGTGCTTCCGTCAGAAACACCGGCAAAAAACAGAATGAACAACCCCGGTGCAGATTACGCGGGGTATCGGGGATTTCACCTGCGGCGACCAGCTTATTCAGCTGGACCGAAGCAGGACTGAAAGTCCTGCACG
>DXVA01000063.1:0-10518 GCA_019408975.1 Lentisphaeria bacterium
CTGTACGGGTATCGACTTTAATGGTGTCGCCCTGATTGATGAAAAGCGGGACCATCAGTTCATAGCCGTTGTCGAGTTTTGCGGGCTTCTGAACGTTTGTAGAAGCCGTGTCGCCGCGCGCGCCGGGTTCCGTTTCGGCAATGACGCGCGTGATGAACGTCGGCAGAGTGATGTCGATCGGCTTGCCGTTGAAGAAGAGCACGCTGCAGGTCATGTTGTCGATCAGGAAATAGACCTTGTTTCCGAGCTGTTCCGCGGAGACCTGAATCTCCTCATAGGTTTCGGCGTCGCTGAAAATGTAGTTGTTGCCGTCGTGGTAAGAGTAGAACATCTCTTTTTCCTCGAGATTGGGTGTATCGACTTTGTCAACCGGGCGGAACGTGCGGTCCATGGTGCTTCCGTTGATGAGGTTTTTAAGCTTGCAGCGGTAGAGCGCTGTGCCTTTTCCGGGTTTGCAGAAATCAAATTCGGTGATTGCATACGGAACGCCGTCGATTTCGATCTTCAGTCCTTTTTTCAGATCTGCTGCTGAATACATAGATACTCCATTGTTAAGTGATTTCAGTTGAATGAACCGGATAATATACACCGGCAGGGATGAAAAATCAAAAGCTTTTCATAAAAAAACGGCAGGGACGGGAAGTCCCTCGGAAAAAAGAGCTGGAAGATGCTTCATGGACCGTGCTGGAAAAGGCGGAGAGGGGAGTATGAAAAAAACTCCTCTCCCGGCTTATCCTGAAAATTATAAATCTGCTGCGGGGAGCAAAGTAATTGCCCTCACGTCAATAAATCCAGTCGGTGCGGTTACGCCGGGCATGACCCAGATTTTACTTCGGGCGGGCAGTTCCCATCTGCCCAGACACACTGTTTGCCATGCCGTATCGCCGCGGGATACGGAAAACACCTGGCGGCAGATTTCCGTCGGGGTGTAAATTCCTAAATAGGCAGCGTCTTTCTGCTGGTCTTCCGTTGCATCTGCTCTGATGTCAAGCATGACGTTCCAGCTTCCCGCCAGTTTTTCCGGAATTTCGCAGAAGATACAGCCTTTTTCCGGCGTCATCCAGGGATATCCCAGTTCTTTTGAGTTTACAGCAAGGCGCACGAATGATTCCTCATCGGATTTCAGCACTTGCAGACCGCTTCCACGAAAATGCCCTGCATCTAAAATATATGCCGTCTGACGCTGCGCTTTCTGCTGTTTTGCTTTGGGAGGATTCCTGCGCAGACGTTCGATCAGTTTGTCGAACGGTGCCCATTCCTTATAGGTGGAACATTTGAATTCCTTGCCGACGGCTTCCAGTTCATCAACCATTGCCGTATAGGACGGAATCTGCTGTTTCTGCTTGTCTGCTTCTTCCGCGATATCCTGATAACGGAGGATGGAGACAAGAGTCACAGTCGCGGAAAGACGGCGGACTCTGCGTTGAACACCGGGAGCATCTGCTGTTGCCTCCATCGCTTTGAGAAAGAGACTGCGTCCTTTCAGGATATCGGAAGCTTTCAGCCAGTGATCCGTTTTTTCCGGATAGACGCCGATCCATGTCCCGCGTTTTCTGTTTTTCGCATTTTCCAGCAGGTCAATGTATTGCTGAACATACGGCGCCGCTTTTCCGCATACGCCATCCAGATATTCGGCGATCAGTTTTTTTGCATTGAGATCGGGGTCCCAGCAGAGTTTTCCAAGAAGATAGGTTCGCAGTTCTTCAAATTCCGCGATACTGCCGAACGGGAGCTGTGCAAAAACACCTTTGACCTGCTGATCGCGGTAGGTTCGGAAGGCACTCTGCATGACATAGAGATTGGGCATCGGCAGCAGGAAGTTTCCGAAAGTCGCATAATAATCCCAGATATAGACATTGCCGTGGCTGAGCTGTTTCCATTTCTTGAGAAATGGATTATGGCGCGCCGTCGCCGCCGGCGGAAGACCGTGATTTCTGTCCAGCATTGCAAAGACGACCCCGGTATTGGCTTCCATTTCCATGGCTTTGGGAGGACGTTCCGTCGGCCAGTAAGCCAGAATCATGACTTTGACATCCGGATATTCCCCCTTTACCGCTTTTGCCACATAATTGGCTGCATAGATGCTCAATGCGGAAAGAGCCTCCTCTTTTTTTATCAGTTTTGTGCATGTTTCACATTCACAGCAGATATTGTTGTCCGGGAGTGCGACGGAGATGAACTCCCGGCCCGGTTCCGCCTTCAAATCCCGGCGTACTTCTTTGACCAGCTGGTTCAGTGCCTCATGATTTGTCATGCAGAGCTGTTTGGGAACACGTGCTTTTTCCTTTTTTCTCCATGCATACCATTCCGGATGTGCTTTGAAAAACTCTTTCGGTTTTACATAATCATTTGTAAGTGACTGTCGCATATCCATCTTGCGGCTGCCTCCGTATGCTTCCGGAATTTTTGGGAGCCAGAGATCCCCGTTCAATTTCAGTTTTGCACTCCAGATCCGGTTTTTCTGGCTGGATTCACTGAATGACTGGCGGAAATCGAACGGCGGTGCATAACGAATCATGATGGTTGGGATTGTGATTTCCCGGTTTTGCGGAATGAACTCATACTCCGGACTCCAGAAGCGGACGCCGAGCTTTTCCAGCAGAGTATAAACGGCATAAAGCGTTCCACGCGGTTTGCTTCCCGAAAGAACCAGAGTATTGGCGTCGGGGGAATAAATTACGATTTCATCCGGTTTCAATGTCTTGAGGTTTATGTTTTTCAGGAGTTTCTGCACTTCCGCCGTATTTCCGATGACAATGCGGTTGCCGCTTTCCGGCAGTTTTGCTGAAACCGTCAGTTTGGCACCGCTCATTTTTTCAAAGTATGAAATCAGTTCGTCTGCCGCCTTTTTTTCTGATGGAAGAGCCGGTTCCGCGATGTAAACGGAGGCATTGGGGGTGCCGTTTATTACCGCATCGAAACTCCATGCAAGGAATGATGCCGTCAATAGGAACAGTGAGAATACTGTTTTCATGGTAGATGGTCCTTTCTCTTAAAATCGTGATATGTTTTTATATTGATTTCTGCCGTTGACACGTTTTCCGTCAGCCTTCCAGCCGGTTTTGTCCTGCCATATCTGATATACCAGCATTTCCGGAGCGTAACTGTGAAAACCGTCTTCAGAAGTCTTGTATGTTTCGATGTGCCCGTCTGCAAACGAAAAATTACTTTGACAGCCGTTGTGGCGGGATGTAAAGGAGCTTCCCCACGACGCATTGTACTCCCACCATGCACTGTCGGCATGGAATACACTGGTCGCCGGCTTCTTTACTGCATGGAGCAGAGTCCATTTGTTCAGATATCTGTTGGTGCCGAGCCAGTATTGGCTGTGTCCAGGCGCCAATCCGCAGGTAATTTCCACAGGCAATTCGCCTCTGGCGTTTTTGGTCGGAATATAATTCCGGGCTGCCATGGTTTGATACCAGCCGGGGTCTTCGGGAGAGTCACTGCCGCAGCGTGCTATCCATTGATTGTTGTCATGGGCATAGTTCTGCCAGGCTTCATTCAACTTTTTCAAGTTGCCGATACAGGCGGCTTCATTCCATTTTTCCCGTGCTTTCCTGGCTGCGGGGACAAGCATACATGCAAACAGCACTGCTGCCGTCAGGAGGACTATGATTTCCGATAATGCGGTATAATGTTTTTTGTGCATTTCTGGGAGAACCTTGTTTTAAAATTTCAATTCAAGGCTGGAAAATATTCGTTCCATAGACTCGCATGTCATCAGCGTTCCAGCCGCATTTTGTCTGCCAGACTTGAAAGATTAATATTTCAGGAGCATAACATTTGATTCCATTTTCTGAGGTCCGGTATTTTTCCACATGACCGTCGGCAAAAGAAAAATTGGAATAATGTCTGTCATGACGTGCGGTGAAAGAACTTCCCCACTGGGCATTATATTCATACCATGCGCTGTCTGCAAGAATCACACTGACGGTCGGGCGTTTTACGCCGGCGAATCTCGTCCATGTATTTAATTTCTTGTTGACTCCAAGCCAGTACTGGTTACTTTTCGCATTCAACCCGCAGCGCATCACCGGAGGGTAAATCCCATTTTTGTTTCTTCCGGGCAGATACTTCTGGCCTGGCATCAGGTTATACCATCCCGGATCGGCATCCGTATCCGAACCGCAGCGTGCAATCCAGCCGTCATAATCGCCTGCATATGACTGCCATGCTTTATTCATTTGTGACAGATTGTTTTGGCAGACGATGCCTTTTGCCTTTGTTTTTGCTTTGCTCAATGCCGGCAGAAGCAGTCCCGCCAGGATTGTGATGATTGCAATAACGACTAATAATTCTATCAAGGTGAATGATCTTCTTTGCATTTTTCTTTTCTCCTGTAGTTTGTTTTTATTTTTATACATGATTTTTCTCCTGTTGGATTAAGCCGTCCGGCGTATGACCAGCTCCGGTTTTACCGTAATTTTATGAGTGATGCGCGTTTTCGGAAATTCTCTTATAATATCCAGAAGCATGTTTACTGCGCACGATGCCCTTACCGCGTTGTTTTCATCTATTGTAGTGAGAGGAATGGGGCAGCATTCCGAAAAGAATTCATTGTCGTGACCTATGAGGGCGATGTCTTCGGGAACGTTGAGACCGGACGCATTCAGCTCTCCCAGCAAAATCAGTGCGGAAATATCATTCGCGGCAAGAAGAGCGTCAATTTTCCGGGGAATGATGAAGTTTTTGATAATCTGTCTGACATCTTTCCGCATTGTGAGTGCATCTCCCGGAGAATACAGAAAGGGAATGAGCATATCCTGTCCCTGGGGATATACGCTCAGAAAACCTTTGATCCTGTCCTGGATGGAATGATCCTCCATATTCCGGTCCGTCAGCATTGCAATTCGTTTTCTGCCGCTCTTCCTGAGATATTGAACGGCATCCCTGATGCCTGAATCGATTTCAAGAATGATGTGGGAATGATTTCTGATCTCCGGCTGTCCCAGAAAAACGATCGGGCCGCAGTCTCTGAAATACTTTTCCAGCTTCTTATTCTCGCCCGGGTAATCATGGGAGATACAGATGACGCCGTCCACTCCATGCTGACGGAGATGCTGATACGTTTCATAGAGATTCTCCACACTGTCATGCGCTTCCCCGATCAGCGTCCGGTAACCGTGCAGAGTGGCTTCATGCTCAATCTCAGCAAGCAGACGAAACGAAACCGCCGGCGCTTTGGAGTCAATCAGGATTCCGATTACTTTTGTGCTCTGGCCCGCCAGCGCCCGCGCGTTGATGTTCGGGGCATAATTCATCTTTCTGGCGGTCTTGCGGATCATTTCCGCCTTTTCCTCGCTGACCCGGATATTGCCGTTGTTGCCGTTCAGCACTTTCGACACCAGCGCTGCGGAAACATTTACTTCCCGGGCAATGTCCACCAGTCTGACTTTATTGTTTTCCAACGTCTGCATTGACTTTCTCATTATATTACGATTAAGCGCTTAATCAATATTATAAACAAAAATCCCGTATTGTCAACCCCCTGATTCTGAAAAAATCTGATTTTTTTGATTAAATGACAGAAAAGAGGCGATAAAGCATAAACTGGGCAGGGTGGACTGTTGAGAAAACGGGGAAAGCTGCACTGAACTTGTTATTTGAAACTTCCATACCATGGAAAATGAACTGTGTATGCCGATATCGGCTTCCGCCGGTTTTGCAGTATCTTTCAGTGTCGCAGCCATACTGTATTCCGCCCCACATGAACTCAAAAAAATAAAGACAGGCTGAAATTCAGATTATCCTCATGTTTGTATTTAAGCCAAATGTCTGTCTTATGCGGTGCACCGGTCCTGCCCGCTTGAAAAATGCCTTGATTCGTTTACATTACACTGGATTGTTTTTTCAGGAGCGTAAAGCATGGGCGTGAGTACGAAAACATATTTGCGGCTGTTGACCGTGGAGCGTACCGCCGGAATTCTGGGGGTGTCGGCGGCAACGGTGCGAAACTGGGTGCGGTGCGGGAGAATTACGCCGGCGGCGCGGCGCCCGGTCATGCTGTCGCGCGTAGATGTCCTCGCCCTGAAAAAAGATATCCGCAACCATGTGGTTGACAAATTGTTTCATTCTCCGCATCACAGCGATTTCCCGGCGGGATTGGCGAAACTGCGCAAGGCGATCCGCGAGAAAAGGTGCGGAGTCGCCGCGATCCTGTTCGCCGCCGCGCTGGACCAGCTTTGCAAGCGGGGCGAACTGCTGACGGAGGAGCCTGGGGTTTTCCTTCCGGAGGATACGGTCTGGAACCGGGACTGCGTCAGGGAGGAGATGCTGAAATGGCATGAGGAACTGGCACCGTCGGAAGTGAATGGAATCTATCCGCTGGTGACGGAGGTGCTTGACGGCATGATTTCCGATTTCCTGTGCGGCAATCTTTACCAGGCGCTTTCCCGTGACGGCACGAAATATTCCAAAGGGTCTTATTATACGCCGGAGGATCTGATCCGTGATTCCCTTAAAATCGTGGAGGGAATGGGTGTCAGGCATTTTCTGGACCCCTGCTGCGGAACCGGAAATTATCTTTGTGCCGCCGCCGATATTCTGGGGCTGCCGCCGGAGGGGCTGTTCGGAGTCGATATTGATGAGACAGCGCTGCACATTGCACGGATCAGTCTGATGTTGAAGTTTCCCCTGCTTGAGTTTACGCCGCATCTTTACTGTGCCGACGCATTGAGCGAATTCGCTACCGGGGCAAGGAACTGTCGGACAAACCGTTTTCTCGGATTTTTTGATTTCATCGCGACGAATCCGCCGTGGGGAACCGCGAAAAAAAGTTCCTATTCGCGCGGGGCGCTGAAAGAGATCCGTTCCGGCGAAACCTTTTCCCTGTTTATCGTCAAGGCGCTTTCCCTGTTGAAAGAGGGCGGAACGCTTTCCGTGATTCTGCCGGAATCCGTACTGAACATCAGGGCTCATGCGGATATCCGCCGGATTCTAACGGAGCGGCATACTCTCCGCCGGATTAAACTTCTCGGACGGAAGTTTTCCGGCGTTTTCACGAATTCCGTGCGTCTGGACGTAGTGAAAGCCGTTCCTCCGCCGGATGCCGTCTTTGCCGTGGAATCGGACGCGGAAACCCGTCAGGTGCCGTGTTCGGAAGCTCTTGCCCGCAAGGATTGTGCATATCATGTGAATATGACGGAGCGGGATTCCGGTCTGCTGAAGCGGATTTTCGCTTTGCCCCATATGACATTGAAGGGACATGCCCGGTGGGCGCTGGGAATCGTGACCGGCGACAACCGCAGGTATGTTTCGGAGAGTCCGCAGGAGGGCTATGAGGAGGTTTTCAAAGGCTGCGACATCAATCCGTTTTTCTTTTCGGAGCCTCATCTGTTCATCAAAGTGCCGTTCGACCATTTCCAGCAGGTCGCTCCTCTGCACATTTATACCGCGCCGGAGAAACTGGTTTACCGCTTCATTTCCAGCCGGCTGATTTTCGCCTATGACGACAGGCGGCGCTGGATTCTGAACAGTGCGAATATCCTGATTCCGGAACTGCCTCCGTATTCCATGACTCTGGTGCTGGCGTTCCTGAATTCCAGTGTGTTCCAATATCTGTTCATGAAAAAGTATGCGACGCATAAGGTGCTGCGGAGCGATCTGGAGGAACTGCCGTTTCCATTGCTGTCCGCCGGAAAAGCCGCGGAACTGGCGCAAATGGCGGACGCCGTTGTAAAACACGGGCGGAGTTTCGGCGGACTTGACGGGGCGATCTGCGATTTGTTCCGCCTGACACCGGAGGATATTGCCTACATCCGTGCAGAGACCGGAAAGAAAGACTGATTCAGTGCCGGCGCACCCGCCGGATCAGATATTGAATGCGTTCATTGAGCTTTGCATCCAGCAGATTCAGACCTGTTTTTTCCCAGTAACAGACTGTGACCTGTTTTGTGAATTCATCCAATGCGGAATCGGAAAGCGGTTCCTGACGGTTGTTGTACTCTCTGGCATAGGATGAGATCAGGCGCGCAAGCTCCTGCCTCCGCAGGCTTTTGGAAATCCCTTTCGGGAAAATCCTTGCGGAATCCAGATCTATGAATCCGTATTTTCCATTCAGGAAATAGAGATTGCGGAGATTGGCATCGCCGTGGAAAATTCCCGCGCCGTGCATTTCTGCCAGGACGGAGACCACGCCGGAAGTCAGTTCCGGTTCTTTGTCCAGAAACACTGCGTTTTCGGGCAGGGCTTCCGTGATCAGGTAATACCGTGAGGCGAGAAAGACCGCCGGTGTTGCGATTCCTGCCTTCTGAAGCCGGATCGCCGCCGCGAGGCACTCATAGGACCGCGGAAGTTGCAGGCTGCGTTTGAGCGTGCGCCAGAGCCCGCGGCAGTTGTAGCGTTTGATGAACAGTCCGTGCGCAGTTCCGGTCGTTGTCGTATTGGAATCTTTAATGATGGTGCACTTTGAAAGTTCAAAAGCCGGATCGGCGGTAAATCCCCGCAGGACAAAGCGTCCTTTGCCGAAGAGATAGCTTCCTCCGGTTCTCCGGCAGTCCATCAGAGTCGTAACCAGTTCACGCAGCATGTTTTTTCCTGTTTTTTCTTGTCACGTTCGCTCCGGACAGGGGGTCAGGTGAGTCCGGAAGCATAAAAATAGCATAATTTTACCTCTTTTTCCACTATCCTGTTAGATTTTTCCGGAAAGTATGTCATTAATATACACGCGAACCGGGCGCGTTTCATGCGCCTGTGGAGTTTTTTCACCGTGTGGGGAAGGAGAATGTTTTTGGACTCCCGGCAATCTTGTTATATTACGGCTTCCGTGAATTCGGAACCATCGTGTTTTCATTCGTGGACCCGGGTCCGCGATGATTTCCGGAAGATGTTCCAGTGGTTTCTGGAACATCCCGATTTTGATGCGTTGAAACTTTGGAAGACCCGCAACAAATCCGTATATAAGGCGGAGTGCCCGCAGGAACTTTATTCCGGTTCCGTGGTGATCAAGTCTTACTATGAACAGCGTTTCCTGCGCTATTTCCTGCGCCCGTCCCTTGCCTGCCGTGAAGCGGAAGGGTATCTTACTGTTCAGAAACTCGGAATTCCGACGGCGGAGGTTCTGGCATACGGGGAACAGAGAACCGTATGGTGGCTGAGCTCCAGCTTTCTTATGACTCATTTCGTGGAAGGTTCCCGCAACGGAACCTATTTCTGCACTGTGGATGACGGGCCCGGTTACGGGACTCCCGATATGATGGTTTTCTGTCTGAAACTCATTGAGATGCTGGCGACGCTTCACAGGAACGGGTATTGCCACGGCGGGACGCACCCGCGCAATTTTCTCTGGCATGGTTCCGGCGGGGACATGAAAATCATCTGGATTGATCTTGCAACCGTGAAATCCTATTCCGATCCTGCCGTTTTTGAGGAAAAAGCCGTTGCCGACCTGAAAGCGTTTTTCCAGCCGCTCGGGCTTTCCGCAGAGCAGAAACTGGAAGTGATCCGGAGATATGAAGCGTGCAATCCGGCTTACAGCGGCGCTTCTTTTGAAAATTCTTTTCTGTAAAGTTTCCGCGCTGTTTTTTTCACATCTTCATAGAACTGCCTGTTTTCCGTGAGTTCCCGCCGCAGGGGACTCGCGGCATAGGCGCGGATGAACCGCAGGATGTCGCGGCCGGTGATTCCGGTGTCCATGGCTGAAAAGAAGAGCCCCGCGACATCCTTGACCAGATATCGGCGCGGCACTTTTGCGCGGATCTGCGCCCGGTGGAGGTCGATGACGTGAAGCGTCGGATCAGGTGATGCCATCGTATCTTTTTTCAGCAGAAAATGACAGATATAGCAGTCTCTGTGATTCAGCCCGCTCCTGTGCATCTGCCCCGTCATGGAACCCAGTTTGCGGATCAGCGCCGCCTTGACTGAAAAAGCCGGCGGATTTTCCTGCCAGTTCAGGCAGAGATCCTCAAGGCTGATTACGCCGGTGAGTTCCCGCGTGATCAGGAACGATTGCAGACGGGCGGGATTCGAGCCCCGCATACCGTATGCGCACGGCATCATGGTGTCGATATTCTGCTTTTTCAGATGGAGCAGCGCGCGATATTCATTGTCGGCTCCGAGAATCGGGCGCTTGAGCTGGAACAGATCCTTGAAAATTTCCCGCCACCCGCATCCATGGTGGAGTTTGGCGAAATATCCTTTTCCGTTGATTTCAAAACGGAAAGTGTGGCGGCTCTTGACCTGCCTGAAACTTTCGCCATCCAGCCGGAACGCCTCGGTGAAAGGGTCTTTGCCCGCCCAGAGTTCTTTGAACGGGGATGCAAGCGCTATTTCCTGCATTGAAAATTCTCCTCGATAAAATCGACCGCTTTCTGCGGGCGGTGGTAAAGGTTCAGCCCAGCCGCATAAGCGAATGTCGCGTTCTTCATTTCGTCAAGCAGGGCAGGGGAGAGCGCCAGTTCCTCCAGCATGTGATTCAGGTCGTTCTGAGCGAATGGTTCCGGCAGAACCACGCCGCCGCTCTCCGCGGTGAAACCGGAATAGCCGCACTGGTCTGTGCAGACAGCCGGGAGTCCCGCC
>DXVA01000063.1:10528-16656 GCA_019408975.1 Lentisphaeria bacterium
GGGCAGAGCAGAAGATCGCCGGAAAACATCAGATGCCCGATATCGTCGCGCCATCCGGTAAAGGTCGTGCGGTCCGCGACTTCCAGCTCCTCCGCCATGGATTCGAAATGTCCGTTGGATGTATCGCTTCCCACGATCAGGAGGCGGCACTGCCGGTAGAGCGTATCGGGCAGGGCGGCAAATGCCTGAAGCGTCCTGTCCACGCCCTGATCTGTAAAATCAGACGCGATCTGGAGCAGGAGAAGCTGATCTCTGCCGAGCCCGAACTCCTGCCGGATTTCTTTACGTATCGCCTCCACTTTTTTCCTGTCGTCCGGACGCCTGCGGTCCTCGGAGATTCCCGGCGGGAGCAGATGAAAACGTTCTTCCTGCGTGTTGTAGATGCGGATGAATTCCCGTTTCTGCGATTCCGTCAGATAAAGGATTTTCGTTTTCGAAGCAGGGGCGAAGACTTCCTGTTCCAGTTTCTGTTCAATGCAATAATGCGGAGAAAGGAGACGCGCCCAGAAGGTCCGCTTCGGCGGTTCGGCGGGGAACGAGTCGTTTCCCGCAAAATAAACATCAAGGCCTCGCATGGGCATAAATCCCGTGACAGCATCGAACTTCCCCTTGGAAAGCTTGAGAAAAGCCTTCTGCTCGAAACTGGCGAGCTTTTCACATCCGGTAAAGCCCCGGGGCCTGATGATTTCAATATCGGCATACGGAATTCCGGCGCCCTGCCATTCTCCGGCGAAGACCGTAACCTTGTGACCGCGCGCGATGCATTCGCAGACGATCTTTTCCAGATCCTGCTGAAGTCCGCCGTGCGGAAAATACCGGTATATGGCAAATGCAAGGTTCATTTAAAGCTCCGAATAATCTTTGAAATATACCGCATCCGCTCAAGATAGCAAGAAAAAACAAGGATTTTTTTATGGCTAAAATCTGCCCGGACTTCAGTGGAACGGACGGGAGAGGCAGAAAAGGACGGAAAGGCGAACATTGAGTTCCGTCCCTTTTGCCCTGTCCGGGCTTCTTTATTCGTGCTGCCTCTTGATCGCCTTGTTGTATTCCAGAATATTCTCCAGGAGTTTGACATTGCCTCCGATGTCGCCGGTCAGTACAACCATGCCCTTGCCGAGCGGACGCGCAAGAATGAACGGCTGTTCTTCCCCTTTGGCTGTCTGCTGCCTGGCGAGCTCCTCCCATTTTTCCGGGTATGCCGGAATGAAGTTGCCGGACGGCGTGTGCCGAAGCACATCTTTGATTTTATTGGGCGTGTCTGCAAAGCTGTTCTGCGCGATCCAGGACGGTTTTCTGGTTTTGGAGGCATTCTCTGCGAACTTCATCCGGTAGGTCGGGTCGTCGAACTGTTTGTGCAGTTCATGCACCCAGAAATAGCAGGAGAAAAGAGCGACCGCGCCGTTTTTCACTGCCGGGATCAGTTTGTCCCGGTAAAATTCAAGCGGAAGCTTGTTCTGGTAGTTCTCAATGACAATCAGCCTGCTGTCGGAGAGATCGGCATTCTCTGCCCCGTCTGGTCCCCTGACGTTCTGAACCTGCCAGCCGTCTTTCATGAATGCCGTCCTGTATCCGTCGAACCGCCTTCCATTGGCAAGCGCGGGCGTGGAGATCCACGTCATGCGGCGGTCCGGGTCGGTGTTTTTCGAGAAATAGAGTGTTGCCGCCTGACTGAGATCAAGGTGCGCGGGAGCGGGGAAACCGCACGCTTCCGGTCTGCTGTTCCGGATCACGATGATTTTCCACTGGTCGCCGTCTTTCGGGACTTTTCCGAGGGATGTGAATGGAATTCTGATGTTCATGATCCAGCGGTCCGCCCCAAGTTCCGGTTGCGCCGTCCAGACAGGATTCCATTTCTTATCCGAACCTGCGGCGTCATAGGTGCCGCCCGCGGGGTTGACTGCCATCTGGCGATAGCCGGAACCGTCGTTCAGGTCAAGGAACAACTCGATGCTGTCGTCGCTCCAGAGATTGACATCGCGCCCGGCTTTGCCTTTGCGCAGCTTCTTCATTTCCGGTTCCGTGCATGTCACCTGAATATGAAGTGCGTCCGGTGTCCGGTAGATTCTGGTCTCCGTGGGCAGATGCGTTCCTTTTTTGCTTGTCATCGGAAGCTTTCCGAGTTTTTCAAACTCATTGCCGCCTTTCATGAGCGGCGGGCACACCGTCACGGCATTGTCACGGGCGAGCTGATACGCTTTTTCCCATTTGCCGAACAGCGCCTCTTCGAGCGCGATTTCTTCCAGGTGCCGTTTGCGGAGCTGCGGGTTTTTTTCCTTTTTTGCGTCTGCTTCCGCCTGCCTGAATTGTTTCTTCGCAAATTGAATCAGTTTGTCATTGATGAGGTTTTTCGCCGTTCCTCCGGGGTCCGCCCCGAAGTAGGTCAGATGGATTTTCATGGAATCCCAGGCTTTCGCCATCGCCTGATGATAGGCGTGCATTGCATCCGCGCCGGCTCCATATACCGTATTGCACCAGTCTTTGAGGAGCGCATCGACTTCTGCGGCGGGGTTCCACATGAGCTGAGCATACAGATAGTTGGAGAGACGGTGCGCCTGCTGCGGAAGGTCGGCGCGTTTTGCGTCTTCGGGGTAATAGACGCCGAGTTCGGTTTTCATGCGGACCAGCTTCATGTCGCGGAAGTGTTTCATCTCATCCGCCAGCATGTTCCAGAAGGGCAGGTACATGGCTCCCTTGAATACGTCGAATTCATATCCGTAAATTCCCATCGGCGCTTTTTCCTGCCAGTGTTTCAGTTCCTCCATTGATTTTTTATTCAGATTGCAGGACGGGTCGTCTAGCTTATGGACGTAACAGCGGTTGTACTGGCAGTATTCCACATATTCCAGCCCCTCGACTTTTGTGGACGGCACCGTTCTGTATTCCTGATAGGCGATTCCGGCGAACATGATTTCCGGATTGGTTTTCCTGATCTCCTGAATCAGTTTGTAATAATACTGGAACCAGCGTGAGGATGGATCGGGATTCTTCGTGCATTCCGCACATTCGCAGCGCTGTGTGATGTCCGCGGGGAATGTGTTCAGCAGGTCGAATCTGCGTTTTTTGATGAGTTCGAGATGCTTCTGTACGATCATTTTCGTGAAATCGGGATTCGACCAGCATCCGGCTTCGCCTTCCGGCACGCGCCTGTTGTCGATCAGGGAAAAATATTCGGGGTGTCCGGCAAATTCCTTTTTGCCGATGGAGACCCAGTGCCCGCCGTCCAGACGGTAGAACCCCGCTTTCTCGCGGACGGAAAGTGTGCGGGAACCTCCGTTCATGAAATTGCGCGCAAGCCAGATTTCCGTCGGGACGTGGTAATGGAGCCCGCACGGCGTCATTTCGCGGAAACGGAACGGCGGTTTGTAATTGAAACTTAACTGCGGCAGGGCATAGCTGTTCCTTTTTCTGATGAATTCGCCGTCGTCCCCGGGCCAGAACCAGCGGACACCGAGCTGATTCTGAAGGAACGAATAGACCGCATACAGTGCGCCGCGCGGATTGTTCCCCGCAAGATAGAGATTGCTGTCAAGGGTATAAACCGCAAGTTCTTCGGTATTGCCTTTTTTCAGCTTGAGCGCATCCGCTTTTTCCCGGATTTGCGGACTGCTGTCCGGCGAACCGATGATGATTGTTTTTCCGTCGGGAAATGTTTCACTTTTGAGAATGGGGAACTCCGTGCCTGAAATTTTCTTCAATGCCGTCTGAAGTTCCTGCGCCGCATATTGTTCCGCCGGAGCCGCCTTCGGTGAAATTCCGATCTTCCATTCGGTCTTCCCGTCCTGAAACAGTGTGTTTCCTGCCATTGCGTAAACTCCCAGAACAGCGGATAGTAAAGTTGCCGTCAGTTTTTTCATTTTCATATTTTCCTTGATGATGTTATTTGAAAGAACTCCAGGGTTCTTTTGTGTTTGAGATTGCTTTCAGGTAAGGCGCGCGGTAAGGCGCGGCGTGCCCGTCGGCATGGACTGCATTGGCGAAGCCGTTGTAAAAATATCTTCCGTCAGTCGCTACGGCAATTTTTCCGAAATGCCTGCCGTTTACGGTAGCGGGGACCAGCAGATAGCGTCCGCTGTCTGCCTGTGCCGATGTGAATGCAAGGTCTCCATTCAGGGATTCACCCACGACCAGCAGGCTGGAAGGTGATTTGATCTGCGAAATTTTTTTGGCTGTTCCCCAGTCTTTGCTGTAATGTGACACACTGCTGTTGCACCCGTAGGGAATGCCGTTGATGGAATATGTATAATTATTGACCGTTGTTATTTTTGCAAGCCTGTTCGGACACCACCAGAGTTTGTCTTTTACATTGGTGTCTCCGTTTTTGATGAAATCGCTGTTTTTCGCCGTGACGTAACTGTAGATCAGTTTTACATATGCGGCATGCGAAATGTAATTGGTCGGATAATATTCTTTGTTGTCCGGTGTGTACATGACGAATCCCATTCCGATCTGCTTGATGTTGTTCCTGCATTGGATGTCATAGGCTTTCTGTCTTGCCGCATTCAGCGCCGGCAGCAACATGCCCGCAAGAATCGCGATGATCGCGATAACGATGAGCAACTCGATAAGGGTGAAACACTTCCGCATTATTTTCTCCTTGCCTTTTGATGATATTGTTCTGTTTGCATTCATCTTACTTCCTTTTCCGTAATGGTTCCGCAGGATTCACGGATGACGAGTTCCGGGCGGATTTTACATACCTGAACCGGCATATCCGGATTTTCAAGCCGTTTCATCAGCAGATCGACCAGCGCATCGGCCAGGTCGCCCGTATGGGTGTCGAATGTCGTGAGGGGAGGGAGAGTGAACGCCGCAGTCACCGTATTGTTGAACCCGATTACGGAAAGATCTTCCGGCACGCGAATTCCGGAACGGACTGCGCGGAAGATGGCGCCCGCGGCGATGGAGTCATTTTGCGCCACGAGAGCGGTCGGCCGTTTTTTCAGTGCCAGGAATTCCGGCATGGCTTCACTTCCGCCGGGCAGGGTCCCTTTTGCCGGAATGAACCACTCCTTCCTGACCGGAAGGCGGGCTTCTTCCAGATATTGCAGCAGGAATTCCGCTCTGGGGTCCTCCACCGGCCCCAGATAACCGATTTCCCTGTGTCCCAGTTTCATCAGATACTCCACCGTTGTCCTGGAGGAAAACGCGTAATCCTGCATGACTGTGTCGAATCCGGGTATTTCCGCGCCGTAGATCACCGCCGGAATTTTTTCGCCTGCGAGACATTCATGGTAGTCCCACGCGATGATGCCGTCAACATTGTGCAGGAATATGGATTCGAACGCCTTCTCGATCCCTTCCACTGTTTTCCAGAACGAAAAAAGCGCCATGTAGCCGCGTTCCGCCAGTTTTTCCTGAACCAGAGACAGCATATCGGAATAGCCGGTATTGACGGGCATCGGCATACAGACGCCGATTGTGTACTGCTTCTGTTTGCGCAGGCTTTTGGCGGAGAGGTTCGGGCGGTAGTTGTATTGTTTCGCCAGCTCCCGCACCTTCTCCTGCTTGACGCGTGCGATGCGCCCGTCCGCTTTTCCGTTCAGGACGAGCGAGACTGTTGTTTGCGAAACGCCTGCCAGCGAAGCGAGTTCTTTCATTCCGATTCCCATAAAACACTCCATGCAACTGTCAGAGTAATACGATTTACGTCATACGATTTACATTATAAGCGAAAGTGTCTTTATTGTCAAGGGGCAAAGAAGAAAAAAGTTGTATTTTTTTCTTTCCGTGGTATTGTGACAAAAAACAAAGGCAAAGAAAGGGAGGAGCTGAAAGATGCGGAGAGTGATTCGGAAATGTGTTTTCATTCTGTTTTTATGCTGGTGCTGCTGTGGTGCGCGCGCGGAGCGTTTTGCTCTGCTGACCGATCTTCATGTGAGCCCCGGAACGCCCAATGACGCCGCTTTGGGCAGGGTTGTCGATGAGATCAATCAGGGCGGATATGATTTCGTGATCGTTTCCGGCGATATTTCCAATCAGGGGACGGATGCCGAACTGGAAACTGTGAAGAAACGGCTCTCCGGGCTGCGCCTTCCTTACTATCTGGTGCCGGGAAATCATGAAACGAACTGGTCGGAAAGCGCCGGATTGACGATCAACCGTCTGTGGGGCGGCGACCGCTTCCG
>DXVA01000064.1:0-2745 GCA_019408975.1 Lentisphaeria bacterium
GACGGGACACTGATTCTCGGCAGGGGCAATCCGATGCCCGGTGCGCCGGAGGTCATTGATTATCTGCATGAGCGCCGTTTCCCGTTCCGTCTGCTGACCAATGACGGCAACCGGCCGCGCGAAAGAAAGTGCAGTTTTGTCACGGAGGCGGGAATCAGGATTGCGCCGGAGGAGGTCATCAGCTGTTCTCATGCCCTGAAAGGGGTCATGCGCGAGCTCGGGCTGACCGGACGGGATCTTTTCATTATGGGAGATCCGGTTCCACCTGCCGATTACATCCGCGATGCGGAGATGAATCCTGTTGCCGATGCGGAAAGGATTTCCTCCTGTGCCGCGATCTTTGCCGTCGGAGGGCGTTATGAGTGGCGGGAATGTTTTCTTGCCGTGTTCAATGAACTGGCGCGGAATCCCGGAAAACCGTTTGTCGTGGCGAATCCTGACAGTTATTATCCTGTTCCGGAGGGCGGTTACGGGATTGGCGCGGGCTCGCAGGCGCGTTATATTGTGCAGCTTCTTTCGGAGATCGGGATCAGGAAGGAGCCGGTTTATCTCGGCAAGCCGTACCGGGCGATTTTCGATTATGCGTTTGAAGACATCCGCAATGCGTATCAACTGCCGCAGCCATTGCGCCCGGAACGGGTCCTGATGCTGGGGGATTTTCTGAAATCGGACATTGCCGGAGCCAATGCGATGGGAATGGCGGGCGGGCTGATGATGACGGGCGTTACGACAGGGGCAGTGCTGGAAAATGCGCCGCCGGAGGAACGTCCCGATTATATTTTCGATCATCTCGCGTGACGGGCTCTTGACAAAAGCCGGTTTTGATAATAAAGTTCATTTCAATAAAAAATCCGGAGCAGATGTTATGAAACTGAAAATCTTGTCCATAGTTCTCGCGGCGGCGTTTCTGCCGGTTTTCTTTTCCGCATGTTCCTCCAAATCGGAACCGGCGGATGTGTTGCTGACGAAATCTTTCAACTGTGCCGTGAACGGCGACTGGAAGCTTGCCGCGAATTTTGCGAAGCGTGCGGCGGAACAGGAGCCTTCCAACGTCAACGCCCTGATCCTATATTCGCTTGCTCTCAGTTATACGGATCAGCTCCAGAGTGCGATTGATGAGTCTTTGAAAGCCGTCAAGATTGCTCCCGGCAGTTTTACTGCGCAGTATCTGAAAGGGTATCTGCTTTACCGGAACCGCAACTATGACCAGTGCATCGAACCGTTGCGGATCGCACGTTCCCTGCGTCCGTCCGACATGAATTCCGCGATTCTGCTGGCACAGGCGTCCCTGAAACTCCGGAACACCACGGCAGCGGCGGGATATTACAAGATCATTGCGAAGGACCGCAGATTCAATGCGACACCGGCCCCGTGGATCGGGCTGGGCATGGCGTTTCTCAAAACCAGGCCGACTCTTGCCCGCTCCTATTTCATGCTGGCGGAAAAGCGTGCCCCGGAGAATCCGCTGGTTGCGCTGAATCTTGCGGTCGTGAATGACTCGAACCTGCGGAGTCCGCTGAATGCCGTTCCCTATTATAACAAGTTCATGCGCCTGACACAGGACAAAGCCGGTTTCGACGCCATGCGCGCGAAAGTCCAGAAGCGCCTGACCGAAATTGCCGCACGGTAATTGTTGTCCGAAAAGAGAGAGGCTCCGCTGTGGGCAGGTACATTCCAGATGAAATTATCGACGAGATCGCCGCGCGCGCCGACATCGTTGATGTGGTACAGAGCTATGTCCCCGGGCTTCAGCACGCGGGGCAGCGCTGGAAGGCATGCTGCCCGTTTCATCAGGAGAAAACGCCGTCCTTCATCATAAACCCTGCTTCGAACACGTTTCACTGCTTCGGCTGCGGCAAGGGCGGAAACGTATTCAAGTTCGTCATGATGATCGAGAACCTCCAGTTCCCCGACGCCGCTCAGATGCTTGCACGCAAATACAATGTCATCATTCCCGAACCGGAACACCGTCATTATACCAGAGAGGATAAGGAGGCTGGAGTCGCCGCCTACAATCTGCGGGAGCGTGTATTTCTGCTGCATGAGAAGCTGGCTGCATGGTACCGGGCGAACCTGGTGAAAGGCAATGCCGCGAAAGCCGCGGAATATTTCAAGACCCGCCGCCTGGACCCTGTCTTTGCCGAGAAATTCATGATCGGCGCCGCTCCGGATCTCTGGGACGGCATGATTCAGTGGGCGACGCGGGAGGGATTCACCATTGACGAGATGAAGGAGGGGCGGCTTGTATCCGAGAGTAAAAAGACTCCCGGGAAGTTTTTCGACTTTTTCCGCAACCGGCTCATTTTCCCGATCTGGAACGAACAGGGGCGCGTCGTCGGTTTCAGTGCCCGGCAGATTGACCCGGAACAGGGCGGCGGCAAATACGTCAACAGCAGCGAGAGCGTTATCTTCAAAAAAAGCAGGATTCTCTACGGGCTGAATTTTGCGCGCCCGGAAATCGCGAAAAAAGGTTTTGCGATCATCTGCGAAGGGCAGATGGACGTGATTGCGATGCACAGTGCGGGGTGCGGCAATGCGGTGGCGGCGCAGGGAACCGCATTCGGCAGCGAGCAGGCGATGATTCTTCACCGTTATACGGAAAACATTACGCTGGCGCTTGACTCGGACAGCGCCGGAGTCAATGCGATTCTCAAGGATGCGGCAATCCTGCTGCCCCTCGGGTTCAATCTGAAAGTGGCGCGTTTCCCCGGCGGCAAGGACCCCGATGAATTATTGAAAAATTCC
>DXVA01000064.1:2755-16616 GCA_019408975.1 Lentisphaeria bacterium
GAGACGGCGGGGCAGGATGTTGCGCTTCCGGCGGTGAAGACGAAAGTTGCGGAGAATCTGCTGAAATTCATCATGCTGTTTGAGAATGCGGTTGCGCGCGACTCGTATCTGCAATGGCTTGCCGGAAAACTCGGACTGAGTATGGAAGCCATGCTTTCCGAAGTGCGGCGCCTGTCTGCAAAGGAGGCGCATCAGAACCGTTTCAGGCGTGAGGTGCGTGAACCGCACGGGGAAATTCCGGCGGCTCCCCCGGCGAGAGACATCCCGGAGTCTGTTTCCAATCCGCTTTTGCAGAGGGCTTTGACGGAACTTCTGGAAGTGATTCTTGCGGACAGTGAATCAGCCGATCTGGCGAAGGGGGAACTGCCGGAGGAGATGCTTGACAGCGGTCCGTATGCCGTTGCCGTGGAGACCGTGATTCAGGCGCGTATGAATGACGAGTGGGAGGATGCTCCTGCGATGATTACGCAGCGGCTGGTCGAATGTGAGTTCGATTACTCCGGTTTGACTGCGGTTCTTTCGGCGGAGCCTCGGAAGCACTCCCGCACTTATTGCCTGAAAACCGTCCGCGACTGTCTGAAACGCATCAAAATCCTTTATTTTGAAAAACAGTTGAAGCATATCAGGACAGCATTCGTTTCGATGCCGCCCGGACCTGACCGCAATGAACTGTTGAAAAAATCCGTGGAGTTGACACGCAGTCTCAATGCCCTGAACCATCCGCGGATTCAGGAGAAACCGAAACCTGCGAAACGGTATCTGCTGCCGGATGAACAGCGCCCCCCGGAGGAGATCGTCATAGAAGAATCCACGGAAACTGAAATCGAGATCGGATGACGGCTGTTTTCATCCGCAAATGCGGATTTGGCGGTGTAATGCCCACTATTGTGTAAAATATTCCGGAAGAAATATTTTCCGGATTTTTCGCGAAAAGACATTGACTTAGAGTTACTGTCAGGATTATCTTGTATGGGAAAGAGATTGTTTTCAGAATTTACCAGTCAGGAGAAAAGAATGATTTACAGAACACTCGGAAGAACCGGAATCAAGGTTAGCGCAATTGCGCTGGGGTGTGAAGGATTTGTCGGGAAAACACCGGATGAAGCGCGGAAAATGATGGATTATGCGATCGGAAACGGTATCAATTTCATTGATATTTATTCTTCCGATCCGGATTTGCGTTCAACGCTCGGAAGCGTTCTTCAGGGACGGCGGGAAAATTTTGTGATTCAGGCGCATCTCTGTTCCGTCTGGAAGAACGGGCAGTATGAACGGACGCGTGATCCTGCGGAAACGAAACAGGCTTTTGCCGATCTTCTGGAGCGGCTCGGCACAGATTATATCGACGTCGGCATGATTCATTACATTGATGCCGTGGACGATTTCCATACTGTGTTTGACGGCGGAATCATTGAGTATGCGAAACAGCTGAAAGCGGAGGGGGAAATCCGTTCCATCGGAGTGAGCAGCCACAATCCTGTGACTGCACGCATGGCGGTCGAAACGGGACTTGTCGACGTGCTGATGTTTTCCGTCAATCCCTGTTACGACATGCAGCCGCCGGATGAGGACGTGGAGATGCTCTGGGCGGATGAACGCTATGAGAAGGCGCTTCATAATTTCAACTCCGAACGGGAAGCGCTGTATGAACTCTGCGCACGGGAAAATGTCGGGATCGACGTAATGAAGGCTTATGCCGGCGGCGATCTGCTGAAAGCGGACATGTCGCCTTTCGGACGCGCCTTCACACCGGTTCAGGCTCTGAATTACGCTTTGACCCGTCCTGCCGTGGCAGCTGTCATGGCGGGATGCCGAAGTATTTCCGAGATGGAACAGGCGCTTGCGTGGTGCAGTGCCTCTGAAGAGGAGAAGGATTATTCCAAAGTGCTTGCCGGACTCGAAAAGTTCACGTGGTCGGGGCATTGCATGTATTGCGGGCACTGTGCGCCGTGCCCGGTCGGGATTGAGGTGGCGAACGTCAATAAATATCTGAACCTTGCGCTGGCGCAGGATGATTTGCCGGAAACGGTCCGGGAACATTACAGGGTACTGAAACACCATGCCGGAGAGTGCATAGCCTGCGGGCAGTGCGAGAAACGATGTCCGTTCCAGGTGCAGGTCCGGCAGAAGATGCAAGAGGCGGTCAAAGTGTTCGGCTGCTGATTGCGGCTGGTCAGTTCCGGTCGAGGATTTTCCTGATTCTTCCGGCGATTGCTTCCGGAGTCATGCCGAATTTTTTCCGCAGGCAGGAGAGTGTTCCGTGCGGAATGATCCTGTCTGCGGGCCAGGCGAAGTGATGCACTCCGTGATGCCCGGCATTGATGAGCAGCTTGTCAGCGATATGGTCCAGACCGGTTCCTTCGAGGTTGTCTTCAATTGTGAATACCGGCATTTTTGCCGCATCGTTCAGGAAAAGTTCCTGATCGAACGGCTTGAGGAAACGTGCATTCACGACCCGGCAGGGACAATCAAGAAGTTCAGCGACTTCAAGCGCCGTTCCGACTTCGCGCCCGACTGCCCAGATTGCCATGCCGGAGCCGTCCCTGACGACTTCGGCTTTTCCCCATTCCGGCTTGGGCACGGGCAGGTCGTTGATCTTTGACGCGCCGCGCGGATAACGGATCACGACAGGCGTTTTCCTCTCATATGCGGCAAAGAGCATTGCCTTGAGTTCCGTTTCGTTTTTCGGGGCGAGCACCGACAGGCGCGGCATGGAGAGCAGGAACGATTCATCATAGATTCCGTGATGCGTAGGGCCGTCCTCGACGATTCCTGCACGGTCGGTGCAGATGATGACGGGCAGGTTCTGAAGGCAGATGTCGTGGAAGACGCAATCAAGTCCGCGCTGAAGAAATGTCGCATAAAGTGCCACAACCGGGCGCATGCCGCCCGCGGCGAGCCCGCCGGCAAAAGTCAAACCGTGTTCCTCCGCGATTCCCACATCGAAGAAACGGTCGGGAAACTGTTCCGAGAATTTGAGGAGCCCGGTCCCCGAACGCATTGCGGCGGTGATCGCGACCACTTCAGGGTCTTTTTCCGCGAGTTCGATCATGGACGCGCCGAACTCCGCGGAAAAATTGGTGCCGGAGGAGGCGTGTTCCGAGTGTCCGGTATGCGGATTGAAGCTGGATACGCCGTGAAATTTTTCCGGCGCCTCCTTGGCATATTCGCAGCCCGCGCCTTTTTCCGTGATGACATGCACAATGACCGGACGGTTGAAATCTTTGACGCGGTTGAATGTCTCGATCAGTTCCGGCAGTCTGTGCCCGTTGATGGGTCCTACGTAGCGCAGTCCCATTTCCTCGAAAAAAACACCGGGCACGAAGAGGCTTTTAGTCGCTTCTTCAAGTTTCTGGATTCCGCCGATGATATCGCTTCCGCTGGGCATGCGCTGCACCGCCATTTTTGCAAATGCCTTGAAATGGTTGTAACTGCGCCCCGTGATGATGCGGTTGAGGTAATTCGGAATGGCGCCGACCGATTTCGAGATCGACATTTTATTGTCGTTCACAATGATGATCAGATTCTTGCAGCTGGAACGGACATTGTTCAGCGCCTCAAGCGACAGCCCGCAGATCAGGGAACCGTCGCCGACGACGGCGATCACATGTTCATCGCCGCTGCGTGCGTCGCGTGCGGCGGCGAATCCCATTGCGGCGGAAATCGCGGTTCCGGCATGGCCGCTGCTGAAACAGTCGAACTCGGACTCCTCGCGCAGTGTGAAACCGGAAAGCCCGTTGTCCGTACGGATCGAATGGAAACGATCCTTTCTTCCGGTCAATAGTTTATGTACATAACTCTGGTGCCCTACATCCCATACGATTTTATCCTGCGGCATATTGAATACACGGTGAAGGGCGACGGTCAGTTCGACGACTCCGAGATTCGGCGCAAGATGCCCCCCGTTTTTGGAAACAGTGTCGATAATTGTTTCCCGAAGTTCCGAACAAAGCGCAGTCAGCTGCGGGAGAGTCAGAGCCTTCAAATCTTCGGGAGAGCTGATAGTATCCAATATTTTTTCGTCCATTTTTTGTCATTCCCATCCGTGAAAAGGGTGCATTTTGCGGTGATTTGCTATAAAATAGCATATTTTTTGAATATTTCTTTCTATTTTTCTGAAAAAAGCAATTGCCGAGCCTGTTTTGTATGCTATATTCCTTTGAGTAATTGATATGGATCGTTTGTTCAGATACTTTGAGCAAAGTGGAATTGTTGCGAAAAAAGGATTGAAATCATGAGCGAAAATACACCGAGCAGTGACAATGGCGGCCTTAATGATCCGCTGAAGCTTCGAAATACGGATACAGGCACCTTGAAAAGGGTCCCTGCGGCAACTCCGTCCATGGCCTCTTCCGCCGCGAGAAAAACAATTAAGCTCAAACCGCTGACGGCAACTCCGGATGCGGAGGGGTCGGTGTCCACTGCAACAATTCCGATGGGGCAGGCTCCGCAGTCCAGAACCGTGTCCACGGCAACGATTCCCCTGAGCCCGTCACCGAAACCTTCGCCCATGCCGCCGCCGAAGCCTTCTGCCGTGCCCACGACGACGCAGGGCATTGCCAAGCCGAAACCTGTTGCCGTTCCCCCGAGGGCGGCGGGAGGCGCCGTGCCCACGACAACACAGGGCATTGCCAAGCCGAAACCCGTTGCCGTGCCTCCAAGGGCGGCGGGAGGTGCCGTGCCCACGACGACGCAGGGCATTGCCAAACCGAAGCCTGTGAGCCAGACTGCTACGCCGGCAGCCCCGAAACCGGTTCCTACAACGACACAGGGCATTGCCAGACCTTCTTCTCATTCGACTTTGTCGGCAGTGCATCAGTCCGGTCTTCAGACTGCCAAACCGGCAATCAAGTTGCGCCCTTCTGCGGCGCCGGGGGAAGCTCCGGCTGCTCCTTCTGCGGCATCTTCCGCCGCATCGCAGACAATCAAGCTGGCGCCGAAGCCTGCTTCCGCGGTTCCGCCTCCGGCAGAAACCGCCGCTGCTCCGTCCGCCGCATCCGCTTCCGCGCAGACTCTGAAACTGACGCCGAAGACGCCGTCAACGGTAGCGCCCGTTCCGCCTCAGGAAGAAGAAGGCGGTGAAACAAAGACGATTCGCATTCCGAAAAAATCAGCGCCGTCGCCTTCTGCGGCTCCGGCTTCCGCACAGACCATTAAACTGACACCGAAAACACCTTCGACCGTGGCTCCTGTTCCGCCTCCGGCTGAACCGGCTCCCGCCGCTCCGCAGGCGCCCAGGCTCAGTATACCGAGCAAAGCCCCTGTTGCGCCGCAGCCTTCAGACCCGACTGTTTCCCTGCATGTGCAGGGTGACATCCCGACTACAAAGGGCGGCGCCGTCAAGGAAGCGGAAGACCAGGCCATCAAGCTGGAGCAGGAGAAAGCGCTGGAAGAAGAGGAAGCCAGGGCGAAAGAGGCAATGCTGAAAGCCGCTCAGAAGAGCAAAGCCGAACCGTCTATGTTCTTTACCATCTGCGCATGTCTGGCATTGGTTCTCATGCTTTATGTGGTTTACGCCATGTCCGCTCAATATTTCAATCAATGGAGCGAACAGAGCATTCCTGTATTCGGATTTGAACAGATCAAGCTGAAATAAGCTGACTGTGGGACTCTGAAGGACCGTCGGTAGTGTGTGCCGCCGGTCTTTTTTTTCAGAGAGGAGTTTTCTGTGTTTTCCCTCAAACCGAAAATTCTGAAGTTTCTGCCGGCGGGAATCGTCTGTTTGCTGATTGTGTGCATACTGTTCGGGTTCCGGATTTTTAAATGGGAACCTGAAAGTATCGAAGTGAATCGTCATGAAGTCTTTCTGAAAAACTGGCATGGAGAGCACAACGGTTTGCGTTTTGTGATTGTCAGCGATATCCATCAGTTGGACCCGCCGGAAGATATTGCGCGGCTGAAACGGGTCGTCAGGCTCGTGAATGACGAGAAGCCGGATGTGATTTTACTGCTTGGCGATTTTATAGGAGAGCGTTTCAACTGGAAAAGGAAGAACGCTTCTCCCGAAGCCATTGCGGCGATTTTAAAGGAATTGAAATCTGCCCGCGGAGTATTTGCCGTGCTCGGCAATCATGACTGGTGGCATGGCGGCGATGCAGTGCGCAAGGCGTTGGAGGATGTCGGAATCAAGGTGTTGGAAAATGAATCCGCGGAATTGTTGATTGACGGCAAAGTACTGAATCTGATCGGACTGCCGGACCGGATCACACGAAATCATGTATTGAATACGGGGCTTTTGCCGGATGCGGCGGTTCCGGCGATTGTGCTCTCCCATAATCCCGATTATTTCGAGGAACTGAAACTGCCTTACGAGTTTATGCTGGCGGGGCATACTCACGGCGGACAGGTTCAGCTGCCCTGGATCGGGGCTCTGATTGTGCCGTCGAAATACGGGGCAAAATATGCTTCCGGCTTTTTTGAAGACGGCGGGAGAAAACTGTTTGTGACCCGTGGAACCGGCACCTCGATCATCAAAGCCCGCTTTCTCTGTCCGCCGGAGATTGCGGTGATTACCATCAGAAAAGAAGCGGCGGAAGACAACCCGTCCCCTGCCGCTTCCACGGCGTTGTGAACAGGCTGTCTTATCATTGAAGATTTCAGAGTTTATTAAAAAAAATTGGTTTCATAGTGCGATGCCCTGCATCGCAAAAATGCTCCGTGCAAGACTTTCAGTCCTGCTCCGGTCCAGCTGAATAAAGCTGGTCGCCGGAGGTGAAATCCCCGATAGGGCGTATGTATGCTCATCGCGGTAGTTTATTTTTCCATCAGAAGCAGTGCGTCACGCCCCGTCATGGAGTCTGCAACTCCGCTTTCCGCCGCGGCTTTGCTGAATTGCCGTATTTTTGCCTGAAGCATATCCTCAAAGCTTTTTACTCCTGTGACGATAGCGAAGCGGTCGCCCAGTTTATCCGCAGGCGCGATTGAAAAATAGCCGCATCCGAGATTCGCCTTTCCACCCTGAATCAACAGTATGGTTCCATGTTGCGTTTTCAGCCGGGTGCCCTGAAATTCAATTCCGTTGATATTGATTTGTTCCTGCTCCATAACCGATTCTCCTGTTCATTTTCTGCCGGTGCTGCCGAATCCGCCCGCGCCGCGGCACGTTTCGGAAAGGGCATCCGCCGGAACCATTTCCACATCGGGGAGAGCCGCGATCACCATCTGCGAAATACGGTCGCCGCGGTGAATTTCAAAGGGAGTTTCGCCGAAATTGAACAGGATGGAGCAGACTTCGCCACGATACCCTGCGTCGATGGTCCCCGGAGAGTTGAGGACGCCGATGGAATGTTTGAGTGCAAGCCCGCTGCGCGGTCTGACCTGCGCCTCATATCCGACGGGGAGTTCAATATGGAGTCCGGTCGGAATCAGAGTGACTTTTCCGGGTTGTGCCGTGATATCCACTCTGGAACGCAGATCATAAGCGGCGTCATCCTCATGTGCCTTTGCGGGGCGGAGATCGTCGCATCCTTCTTCCATAATGAATTTGACCGTAATCTTGCTCATGCTGTTTCCCTTTCTTTATTTTATGCAGTAAACTACAACGGTTTTGCAGGATTTCAAACACTATTCTAACAGGATGGCGTTTGATTTTCATGAGAGTTTTCATTATATTAGGAGATCATGATAAAGAGAGGTGCGATAAAATGAAGAGAATGATTATCCTGTTTTTCTCCGCCGCGGTTCTTGTGTTCCTTCTGAACGCCTGTGCGACTCCTGCCGCGGAGACCGCTTCCCATCCGGCAGGAATACGGGAGGATGAACTGAAAACCGCCGAATTGTTTGCAACTCAAATGCTGGACGGATTGTTCGGCGACAGTTATGAGAAATTCGTGAAAGACCTGACGCCGGAAGGCAGAGCGAAGGTCACGGAACCGATTTTCAAGGCTATGCGAGGTGAAGTCCTGAAACAGATGGGGACTTACAAGTCAAGAGTCTATCTCGGCTGCCTTGACCGCGGAATTTTCAATATCTATCTGTGGAAGGGCAGTTTTGAACCTTCGGAGCAAGCTCTCAAAAGCCTGAAAATGCAGAAAAAGAGTAAAAAAGACCTTCCGAAATTCGATGTCCTGATCCGTCTGGAAATGGGCAGGGTGGACGGAAAATGGAAAGTCTTCGGGTTTTATCTGCAATAGTCTGGAATCAGAACATTACTTTGTCAAGCTTCCAGTAATAATAGTAATCACCGGGTGTCCGCAGGGTATTTTCTACATATTTCCAGCTCGAAACGTGTCCATCCGCCCAGAGAATCATATTGGAAACACCGTGAACGGAAGCAACACCGTAATGTCCGCTGCTCATAAAACCATAATTTGCCGTATTCTCAAGCACGAGAACGGTTTCCGTCGGTTTTTTCACTTCGCTGAGTTTTGCGGGAGATTCCCGTTTCGGGGTTCCCAGGACGGTTTCAGCGCCGCTTCCCCATCCGATACTCAAGCGCTGATAACCGTATTTCACATGGGAATAGCGCCATACTGCGGGATCAGCGTCCAGGCCTTTGATATAGCCGGCTTCCACCGGAGTCACTTTACTGAGGATTTTTGCGCACTCATAGATTTTATTATTCGGGAGATAGCGCGACCTTCGACTGCTCATTTCGTAGGTCCAGTTCCATAAACTCTGGTAACTGGAGCTGCCTTCATTTTCATAATAACAGGGGATATACCAATCACTGTAATCCCCCAGATAGGAGGCATGGGCAAGCCCGATCTGCCTGAGATTGCTGAGACAGCTGCTCTGATATGCCGAGTCGCGCGCCTTGCCCAGTGCGGGCAGAAGCATCGCCGCCAATATGGCGATGATCGCAATTACGATGAGGAGCTCTATGAGGGTGAAAATTCGCATTTTCACCCTCGAAGTAAGAACAGAAGAACAGGGAACTCTGAAGTAAGAAGGAACCGGGAAACATTTGAACAATTGAACAATTGAATGAAGAAAGAAGAAGTAAGAACAGAAGAACAGGGAACACGAAAGGAAGAAGGAGAAAAACATTTGGACAGTGGAACATTTGAATGAGAAGGCAGGTGCATAAACTTTATCATGGTAAAATCCTTTCCGTTTTTGAAAAAATTCATTTCTTTTGGGATACTGCGCGTTCATAGAGAACCGCACGGCTTTCACCGGGCTTGCAGTCAAGTCTGATTTCTCTGCCGCTTCCTGATTTTTCACCGGTTGCGGGATCATAGAAGTTCATTTCTTCTCTGAAGCGGATGACGACCGGACCGGCGAGACGGTGCCCGACGGCGACTCCGTTTCCGACATATACCGCATTGCCCGCTTCAGACGGCGGCAGGATTCCTGCTTCTTTTGCCGCATTGTTGATGAGTTGAGCCGAAACACCTGCAATAATCTGCGGCGTATAGATCAGAGTCCGTCCTCCGGAACGTTTTACGACAAGTCCCGGTTCGGAGGTTCCGAGCCAGCGCCCGAGCACAATGGCGGCAGAATCCGTGATTTTTGCCCCGAAGGGATTCAGGAGCCATGCAACGTCATTCTTGCGGATGGTGACGCCGAGAGTTCCGAGACGCCCGATACATTTTTCCGTCAGGGGATCTTTCACCGTTTCATCGAAAGCGACGACATCATTGAACGGTTTCATGCTGTCCCGTATCTGAAGCCCGAATGCTTTCAAGACCGGTTCGGCTGACCGGAATGGACCGCATACGCCCGCCGGACCGGCAATCATGACCACGGAGCCTTTTCTGTAAGCTTTTTTCAGGATCGCATTCAGCTGTTCCCGCGTTATTGTCATGGGAGAGAAGAAGAGATACAGCTTATATTCCGGAAGCTCCGGATTGAGAATGTCATCAAGCATGTAGATATCCGGAGTAAGCCCGCTCATGCGCAGGCTTTTCATTGCGGAGCCGCCGTTTGCGATGCCTTCGCCGTGGAGACGGTCGCGCTCATCCATGAAGACGGCAAATTCCGTCCGGGGCACCTGATTGCGTTTTTGCTCCGCCCAGTCCGCCATGCGGTAGGTTTCCCTGATGATTTTCAGGGCTTCCGGGTCATGATACCAGCTTCCGAACATGTCATAATAGTAGAAGCCGCTGCCGCCTGCCGCGAGAACGCTTCCCGCGTCACGGATTACCTGCGAACGGAACTCCGCGGGACCGGCAGGGTATGCGGTGTAATTCCAGCCGCCGACTTCCTGTGTCCGCCATGTCCGGTGATCCATTTCCTGCACATAGAGGAGATTGTGCAGATTGGAATCCGCGATCGTGTAATTCGCAGACCCTCCCGGCGCCCTTGCGAGCCGCGGCGGTGCGTAATCCGTGACCTGCGCCACGATGTCAATTCCGCCTCCGGCAAGCTCGCCGACCGTCAGACGGCTCGTCTGCCGCCAGACAGAACTGCTGTACCAGGTCTGGATGATACAGCGTCTTCCGAAAGATTCCTTCAGGACGCTGCCGAACCTGCGGAGCATCCGCGCGGTGCTGACGGAAAGGAAGGTGCGGCAGTCCGTGACCTTGCGGTCGATTCCGGGTTCTGTATTGAAATACGGTTTGCTCCGCCACTCTTTTCCGGTGAAAACCCGTGCGGTATCGAGCGTGACTTCCGGGTTATTCCATGCTTTGCGCAGAGCTTCGTCCGTTCCGTATTTTTCTTTCAGCCATTTCCTGAGAGCCGTCTGAAACGATTCGGAGTAGTCCGCATGTCCGGTTTTTTCGTCTCCGTATATCCATTGCACATACTGCCCGTCGTGTCCTCCCGCGAGGCTGAATCCGATCACGATATTTCCGGCTGGACTCTGTTTCAGAAACTCCGCCATTGCCCTGAGCCCTTGAATCACATGCCGCTGATAGGCATCCGAGGCATAAGTCCACGCCCACCGTTCCTGTTTTTTCTGGTCGATGGAGTTTCCGAAGCCCTTGAACGCCGTATAACGGGCGATTCCGCGCTCTCCTTTTTCATTCAGATAGATATTTTCCGGGTGTGCCTCAAGCCATGCGTTGTCCGGGTCGCATTCAACGGTGACAATGACTTTTGCATCCGGGTTGGCGGCATAGATTCTCAGAAGATTGTCTTCGAGACGTTTGAAGTCAAACTTTCCGTTTCCGGCATAAGCCTGCCTGTCCCACTCTTTCCCCCAGTAAAGCGCCCCGCCGCCTCCATGCGTGACGATGACATTGGCTCCATTTTCGCACATCAGCCGGTAATCCGTGCCGCCTTTATAAGCTTTGTATGCGGTTTTCTTTCCATTGATATAAAGGACGGGGCGTCCGGCTTCCCGTGCAACCCAGCTTTCGGAGGGTTTCAGTTTCGCCATGTCTTTCAGGGCGAACACACGCGGCGGCATCGGGTCTTTTTCCCCGTAGATGCCCTTGAAAAGCGGTTTCGGCACATACTTCCCGAACGTCAGTCTGCCGATTCTGATTTTAAGCGGATTGCCGCCGAGCTTCACTTCCGGCTGGATGAAAGCGGTTCCTGCTCCGGCTTTGACGCGCAGTTTCAGTTCCTGCGGGAATTTTTCCGCGTAAACCTGCTGGAAACGCGCCGGATCGGCAGTACGCCCGATTTCCTGTCCGGAGGCGTCGAGCGAGATCAACTGAAGCGATACAGCCGCACCCGGAATCAGTTCTTCGCAGGAAAATTCCAGCGTTGCTTCATACTCCTGTCCGGCGTCCACTTGATACTTGCGGTCGCGCCATGTTGTGACTCCGGGTAGATTGAGCTTCGCCAGAATACGGTTTGACGCATCGAAGCTGGAACGGCTTCCGTTTGTGTTGACGACGGAGGGCTCCATGCAGAAAAGCGGTTCCGCAAGGCTGAATCCGATGATCGTGAGAAGCAGGGAATGGTATTTCATGGCAGCCTCATTCGATTTCAATGAAAATATTCTTGAGCTCCGTGACTGCGTTTTCATTGCTGTGATTCATCAGAAAATGCAGCCTGGCTTTCACGGCTCCCGGAGCCCAGCGGTTATTGGAATAGGAGTTTTTTTCGGCTCCTTTGATCACTCCTTTCAGTGTTCGCCAGGATTTGTCCGTAAAACAGCCGCCCGCAGGGTACATGGAACCTCCGTTTTCATGCAGGCGCAGCTTTGTTCCGGCTGTTGCGGCAAACGGAAGCGCACGAGTCAGCCGGACTTCCCAGACATCGTCTTTTTTCTCAATGTTTTTTACGGTGTTCCATGCCAGCGTATAGTTCGGAAGGTCGCTGTTGTCTTCCTTTGCATGGAACGCCAGAACAAGCAGCTTGCCTTTCTGCCATTTTTCCGCGTTTTTCACTGTAAGAAGCGTATCTCCGGCTTTGCAGGGAGCCGCAAGTTCCGTGAACGTCCCGGGGATTGTTTTGGTGTGAGAGACATGAATCAGGCGTCCTTTCGCGTCATATTGGCTGACTGTGGGCATGAAAGAGGCTTTCTGACCGTTTCCGGAACGTGCGGAAACCGTCAAAGTATAAGTTTTTGCCGGGTCAACCATAAAAAATTCTTTCATTGTGAAGGAGCATTTCCCCGGAACGGAAAGAATCCCCTCTTTTTCCGTGACTCCATATTGGCGTTCCCACGCATTGACGGAGTTCAAATCAATTTTTTCGGCTCCGTACAGGACGCCGGCGGACAGAACCGCCAATACTGCAAGATTGCTCCCGGTCATTTTCCTACCTTTCGATTTTACGGCAGCTGCCGCGTTCAACTAATTCCGGTTCAAATAAATAGGTTCGTTTTTTCAAATGCTTCCCGGCACCGCACATATCGCTCAACAGCTCAAGCGCCTTGGCGATCATCTGCCGTATGGGCTGGTCGAGTGTCGTCATGAGCGGGTTGAAGTGCGGGTTGCCGTCAATTCCGATGAAGGAGATGTCCTCCGGAATTTTCATGCCCGCCTCCAGAGCGCCGCTCCAGGCTCCGAATGCGAAAGTGATCCCGGATGAAAGGATTGCGGTCGGCGGATTGGAGCGGGAGCAGTATTCCCGTGCGGTGTCCCTTCCCGCCTCGTACCAGTGGCTGCGGAACGGCAGGATCGCGGCAATCTTCTCTTTGACCGGATAATTCAAAAACTCCATATTCCGCCGCTGAAGAGCCGGAATATTGGGGTTTTCAATGCTGATATACAAAATCCTGCGGTGCCCGAGCCGGAAGAGATAATCCATGCCTCGCGTGATGATGTTTTCCTTGACGGCGACATTGTACCGGCCGGCATCTTTCAGGTATCTTCCGTAATGATTGATGAGAACGATCGGAAGATGGTCAAACTGCCTGGAGTAGAGCTGGGAGAGGCAGCTGTTGTCGCAGGACAGGACAAGGAGAGAGTCACAGCGATTTCTGTTCACCTCGTCGATCATGTTTTCCGGAGCGAAGTTGCAGCAGTTCAGCAATACCGTCTCCCCGCCTCCGCTCCGCTGAAGTTCATCTGTAATAGTCACCAGAAGCTGAAGAAAATAGACGTCGTTGAAATAATTCTGCGACTGAATGACGATTCCGAGCCTGCGTTGAGGTTTGTGAATGGAGTTGACGAAAGTTCCCTTTCCCTGCCGCTGAGTGATCAGCTTCTGTTCGGAGAGAATTTGCAGGCTTTTCCGCAAAGTCAGGTGGTTGATCCCCAGTTCCTTTGCGAATTCCGACTCGGACGGTAGTTTACAGCCCTCTTTGAATTCTCCGGAGAGAATGCACTGCCGCAGAGACTCCGCGATCTGCCTGTAAATCGGGATGGCATCATTTTCCGTAAACCTGACTGCATCCCGGATATTTACTTTTCCAAGTAGATTCATGAAATTAACTCCTATGTATTGATATATTATAGTAATCTATAAGTTTTTGTCAAGGGGTGAAACGGAAAAATATTGGAAAATAATCGGAAAACGGACCGTGTGGCGCTATTGCCGCCCTCCCTGAAGCAAGACCGGGTTCTATTCTTTCTTT
>DXVA01000065.1 GCA_019408975.1 Lentisphaeria bacterium
ATGTTGCTGATATCCTGCTTGCGGGTGTCGGAACTCTTTCTTCCGGAGTTTTTTATGGAACCTCTCCGAATGATTTTTGTACTCTTTCTGATTTCATCCGCAGTTTTCCACTTCGGCTTCGGTTTGACTTTGCTTTCCTTCGGCTTGACCAGTTCTTTCGGCACTCTCACTTCTGTTTTCGGAGTCTTGACAACAGGTTTCACTTCCGGTTCGGGAGGAGCGGTTTCCACTTTCGGCTCCGGCTTCACGGCAGGTTCCGGCTCCGGTTCGACGATGGGATCGGGAACATCCGGGATATCCGTAATCGGACCGGGATCGCCATAGTCGGGGATTCCGATAGGATCAGGTCTTGCCGCATCCGGATATTTTGACGGTCTTTCGTTGTCATTCGGGGGACTGTCCACGAGAGAGACTTTGGTAACGCTTACAGGAGGGTTGATGAAATTCGACAGAGAATACAATAGAAACGGAATCAGAATCAGCCCTGCGTGAAATATGGAGACGGAACCGAAAATCAGGGAACGTTTTCCACCTTTGACATAGGGCAGAGGAGCCGTGCCCGGTTCCATGTGATGCCTCCGTCCGTCAATCTGCCCTGTCATTTGTCCACCTCGGTAATCAGTGAAATATCCGTGAATCCGGCATTTTTGACATCTTTCATCACCTGAATGACGGACCCGTAAAGCAGATCCTTGTCCGCACGCAGAAAGACTTTGATCCTGCCGCCGTCCGGGGATGCTTTCAACTCGCGCAACCGCGCAATCAGCCGTGCCGGATTCATGATCTTTTTTTCAAACTCGATATCTCCGTTTTTCTTCACGTTGATGACCCGCGAATATTCATCGGGTTTCATTTCCGAAGCATTCATTTTCGGCGGGGAGACATCAATGCTGTACTCCAGAAGCGGCGCCGTGATCATGAAAATGATCAACAGAAAAAAGACGGTGTCCATCAGCGGAGTGATATTGATCTCGTCATAAGATTTCGATTGAAAACGCCTGCGCATGCCGTCCGCCCCTGTTCACCTGGAAGTGCTGATCTGTTCGATCTTGAGCTTGACCAGAAACTCTTCGACGAAATTGTCCATTTGAACGATCGTGGCTTTGATCAGGCTCGTAATGATATTGTAGCCGACAACGGAAGGAATTGCGACGAGCAGTCCGAGAACCGTGGTAAGCAGGGCGCCGCTGACGCCCGGTGCAAGAGTCTGGATATCCGCTTTGCCCATGATCGCAAGGTCTGTAAATGCCAGCATGATGCCCCAGACCGTTCCAAAGAGCCCGAGAAAGGGACTGATCGTAATCGCCGTGGCAAGAAAAATCATTTTTCGCTCCAGTTCGAGAATCTGGTCGGCGACAGCCTGTTCCAGGGAAGCGCGCACCACATCGACTTCCGTAGCATTCAGTGCACGGCGTCCCCCTCCAGGCAGTTCGATATTCAGTATTTTGATCCGTTCATAGGCGGCTTCGCAAACCCTTGCCGAAGGGCTCGGCTCATCGGCAATTCCCTCATTCATGGAAAGCGGGTTGCGGCGTTCGCGGAACCTGCGCAGAAAAGAGGCGCAGTCATTGTGCGCGCGCCGGAGGCTGATCCCCTTTTCAAGCATCAATGTCCATGTGAAAACAGAAAATACGAACAGCAGGATGACGATTCCCTGTCCCATGCCGTCGGAGTTTTTGAACGCATAGTAGAGACTCGATTGCGCAAAAGAGAATACTTCAGGATAAATCATGATATTACAGCCTCACAACAGAAATACTTTGTTTCAGTGGAACGATCCGCGATACGGTAATCTATATCAAAATCATATAAAAACTACTTGGCAAGAGAAAAAAATGCACTTTTTTTGAAGATAAGATGTGATAATGCATCCTGATATGTTTTTTCCGGATTTTTTGGAAAAAACTTGAAAAGTAAAATTCCGGTGTTATATTATCGTTGCCGGTAATGAGGATAAGCATTACCGGCAACGATTTTTATAGAAATCAATCGGTTTATTTGAAGATAAACCGAATAAATTTCAGCCGGTTTCCTCCGGTGCGGAGGCATTTGTTTTGTTTCATCCTTCTATTTCGATCGTCTCTCCGAGAAAACGCGGCTTGCGCCCGAGGATGAAAACATCGACAACAGCAGCTGTGCGTGCAAGAATTTCGCGGCATCCCATTTTCAGGCGGTATGCCGGATATTTGTCTCCGGGGTCCCTTGCCGCAAAACCGACAGCGCCGATATCGTGTCCGGATGCAATGAAAAGCGCTCTTGTACAGTGGAATTCCTGAGATATGACGATCAGTTCCCTTACCTGAAAAATCTTTTTTGCGCGAATTACGGAATCCAGTGTACGGAAGCCGGCATAGTCTGGATAGATGTCTTTTTCAGGAATTCCTCTTTCAATCAGAGCGTTGCGCATCGCCGTGGGCTCATCGTATTCCTTGCGCCCGTTGTCGCCGGAAACGATGATTTTCCGGATTTTCCCTTTCCTGTAAAGCATGGCGGCGGCATCAATCCTGCTTGTAAAATATGAGTTCGGGTATCCGCCGGCTTCCGGTCTGGTTCCGAGGAGCAGCCCCACTTTGAAAGGAGGTATTTTCTCGGCTGAATGGTAAATTCCCCCGGCATGGGAAAGCACGATCAGGTTGCAGACCAGCAGAAACAACACTCCGGCAGCAGCCGATGTACCCGCCCCAAGCAGAACCCATTTCACCTTTTTCGCTTTCAGGAAAGAGTTTTTCCAGGCAGAAACGGAGGCATTCGGATATTTCATCTTGAATTTCACGATGCCCCCTGCTTTTCAGAAATGGGTCAGTGCCGGCTTTCCAAGCGGGAAGACATTGAACCCGAGGGAATAGAGATGCTGATGATCCAGAATATTCCTGCCGTCGAAAATGAAAGCGGGCTTTTCCATCAGAGAAAAGATCTTTTCATAATCGTATGTCGTGAACTCTTTCCAGTCGGTAATCAGAGCAATGGCATGCGCCCCCCTGACCGCTTCATAGGGCTCCTCAAAATATTCGATTCTGCCTTCCGTGTTCGCAAGATCCTGTTTGGCATTCTCAATCGCTTTCGGATCGTAAATCGCAAGCGAGGCATGTTCTCCGACCAGCAGATTTGAAATGTAGATTGCCGGTGATTCCCTTGTGTCTCCGGTGTCCGCCTTGAATGCGAAACCGAACAAGGCGATCCGTTTATTGGAAACCGTATTGAACATGTTTTTGACGATGCGTTCCGCGAAACGGCGCTCCTGATATTCATTCATCAGGACAACCTGCTCCCAGTAGGCGGCGACTTCATGCAGATTATAGCATTCACAGAGATAGACCAGATTCAGGATGTCCTTTTTGAAGCAGGAGCCGCCGAAGCCGACACCCGCCCGCAGAAACTTGTTCCCGATACGGGAGTCCATGCTGACTGCGCGCGAAACCTCCTGAATATCCGCCTCGGTTTTTTCGCAAAGCGCCGAGATGCTGTTGATTGAGGAGATTCTCTGCGCCAGCATCGCGTTGGAAACGAGTTTGGACATTTCGCTGCTCCAGACATTCGTCGTAAGAATCCTTTCGCGCGGAACCCAGTGCGCGTAGATATCGACCAGGCGCTGCATGGATTCATGGCCGTCGGGCGTCGTCATCGAACCGATCAGGACGCGGTCCGGATTTTCCAGGTCAGCCACTGCCGTTCCTTCCGCAAGAAACTCCGGATTGGAAAGAACGGAGAAGTTCAGTCCTTTCGTATTCGACTGCAAAATCCGGTGAATCGCCTCTGCCGCACGCACCGGCAGAGTGCTCTTTTCCACGACGATCTTGTCTTCCGTGGAACACTCCACGATAAGCCGCGCGGATTTTTCCCAGAACTGAAGGTCGGCGGCTTTGCCTGCCCCGGAACCGAAGGTTTTGGTCGGGGTGTTGACGCTGACGAAAATGATCTTCGACTCGCGGATTCCTTTTTCCACATCCGTCGTGAAAAAGAGGTTTCGCCCTCTGGACTGCGCCACAAGCTGTTCAAGCCCCGGCTCATAAATCGGCAGTTTGTCCGAATTCCAGCGCGCAATGCGATCCGCATTGATGTCCGCCACCGTCACTTTATATTCAGGGCATTTCGCCGCGATCATTGCCATCGTCGGTCCGCCGACATAGCCTGCGCCGATGCACAGAATGGTCTTTTCATTCTCCATTTCATTATCTCCTGTAAATTTCAGCGCAAGTAATCTAGCCTGCGATTTTATAATATGCCAGTGGAAAAGAGAGCAATCCCGATAAAAATATTCTTTTTGTCATGCGCCGGCCTTTCCGGGATGATGACGGGTTTGCGCGGGAGTTCGGATTCTGATCTGCGCGAAGTTGGAAGGAAACGGCGGATGTCCTTGCCGTTTTTTCGGAAATCAATCCGTTTGCCGATAAAAAAATCATTATTTTGTCAAATTATCAAATTATACTACTTGACAAAATGAGATTTATAGAATATAATTAAAACAGCGAATGAAAATGGGGCTGTATCATGATAAAACATAAACATCAGCAGTTATATGATCTCCTGTGCGAGGAACTCCGGCGCGGGACATGGCCGTGCAATGAAAAGCTCCCGAATCTCAAGGAGCTGGCGGCACGCTATAATGTCAGCATCAACGTCGCGTCAAAAGCCGTGGAACTGTTGAAAGAGGCGCATCTGGTCAGTGTGAAGGTCGGAGACGGGATCTATTCCGAAACCTCCGGACAGGCGGAACTTGTTGATTTCAAATACTCGGGCGAGCGGCTTTTCGGACAATACGCAGGCGCGAAAACACTGCGGATTCTCATGCAGGACAACACAGAGTTCCAGCTTGCATTCTGGAACGGGGTATTCGACGCCATTACGCTGGAAAATCCGGATATTGAGCTTCAGGTCAGTTACAATATGGCGGAAAATAAAAATCCCCGGGATTTCGATATCGGAATCGCTTCCCCGGAATATCTTGCCGGAGCCGGGCTTTGCGGAGAGGCGCTGGTTCCCGCAGACATCAGATATGAGTTCGGCAATGATTTTTACGAGGGGCTTCCTGTGTCGCCGTCGGAATTGAAATGGAAGGGGAAAGAGTTGTATTTCCCGTTTGCATTCATTACTTCCCAGCTTCTTTTCCGGGACGGTGCGGAACAACCGGAATCCGGTGAAGATGTGCTGGATTATATTGAACGCCTTGTTTCAAAGAGCAACGGGGCTGTCGGATACGGACTGCTGAACTGCCGGGGACTGGTTGCGAACAGCGGGCTTGATTTTGCCGACTCGCGGAGCGGGGAATTCAGAATGCCGGAAAAGCGGCGGCTCATGGGGCTGTTTCACCGTGCAAGGAAGCTGTACCAACGGGGCGATCTGGTCTGGATGCATGGACGTTTTTCCGACTATGCACAGATCTGCAAATTGAAAGCCGACCAGCCCATTCATATTGTGGAGTGTCCATTCAACCGTATTCGGCCGGAAGAATTGAAGGAACAGGGACTCAGGCGGGTACCTTATCCCGACGGACATTGTTTTACAGCCACACCGTTGACCGCAGTCATCAGCCGCGGTTGCAGATTTCCGGAAGAAGCCCTCCGCGTCATTCGCAAACTTCTTCAGAAAGAGATCCAGAGGAAAGCTTTGGAAAACGGAATTTTCCTTCCGCTTCACCATACGGAACTGGAACGCGGCGGTTTCGGTTACTTGGCTGAGAAACTGGAAAAGCAAACTCATCACTGGATGTTTCTGCCCGATCCGGAACTGCTCCGGGTGATTCATTATTTCTTCGCCTGGGAGTTTTTTTATTACCTGAACGGACAGCGTGATGAAAATGTTTATGAACTGATTGAAAAGAAGATTCAATATTATCTTTCAAACAAGGAGGAGTAACGATGATGTGCCGGATTCTGAAGTTTTTCACATTGATAGAGCTGCTGATCGTAATATCGATCATCGCAATTCTCGCCGGAATGTTGTTGCCGGCTCTCAACAGAGCAAGAGAAAAAGCCCATGCCACGACATGCATGAACAATCTGAAACAGATCGGGACTGCTTATGCACAATATTTCAATGATTACAACGACCGTTTTCCCGGAGGCAAGGATTCCAGTATTCCATCGCTGGCGAAATGGGGATACCTGAATCCTCCCGGATCGCCCAGTTATTACCGGCAGATGTCCTGCCCCGCCGATAAGACGCCTGTCGTTGCACAAAATTACTCTGTGCTTTATTATCTCCGGTTTGACCTTTATACAAATAATATGTCTGCGCCGGAAGTCTACCGGATCGTCAGCCGGATTTCCAAACCGTCACAACGGGTTGTCACGGCAGAAGCCAAACGGGCCTATAATTCCATTGCCAATTATAATGACCTCAACAATGGTCGTTATCGTCACACGTCAAACTCCATGTTTCATCTGTGGATGGACATGCATGTCGAGTCGCGGACATTGTCCTACTGGACCATCATACAGACCAATTCCATCACCCGGCCTCAATATCTGATGGCATGGTACTATAAAGACTGACAATCAGAAAGGATAACAATATGAAAACAAGTCTTGTATTGACTGTAATCGCAGCAATGAGCTTTTTACCGCTGCACGCGGTCCCATCGGCGGCATTCCATGCCTCGTTTGATCAGGATTTCAGTGCTGTGAGCAAAACCGGATATGTTGCCGGAAAACACTCCGCGGAGATACTTTATGAAAATCTCGCGACTTATCTGAAAGATGGTGTCAACGGCACAGGGGCATTGATCGGTACAGGCAATGAAAAACGGGAAGATTATCATATTGAATATCCCAATCATGACTTCATTACTCCGGAACAGGGCAGCGTCGTATTCTGGGTCCGCCCGGAAAACTGGCAGGGAAACGACCGTAATTTCCATATTTTTTTCCGTGCGGATGGAACGGATGCGGATCTGCTTGTATATAAGGTTGCATGGAATTCCGAATTGTATTTTCTCCTCGGTCCGAAGAAAAAATCCGGAGGGAAACAGGTTTGGACAACCATATCCGCGCCGATTGGGCAATGGCGGCCCGGTGAATGGCATTTCGTCGTTGCGACCTGGGGCGGCGGGACCATGAAGCTTTATATCGACGGAATCTGCAAGGGACAGAAAAAATTTATCCGCCCCGGATCGCCGTTTCTGAAATTCGGTGCGGGAGGACTGCGCCCGAAACAGTGGAAAACCCCGCAGAACTATTCCCTGATTGATGAGCTTATGCTCTATCATGTTATGCTTACCGATGCCGATGTGCTTGCCAGATACAGAGCTTACAAGCAAAGCAGGATCGTGACCGCGGATGAATCGAAAGTCGCACCGTGCAACATCATGAGCGGTTTCAATCCGGCTGAAGGTACAATGGAGTTCGATTTTGCCGTGAAAGAGATTTCTCCGGACGGAAAATTTTACCGGGCGGAAACCTGTATTGAAGACGGAAACGGTAAAAAGATCGTCAACCGGATTCTGGCTCCGCAAAGTACGGAATATCACTTTGCATTTCCGGTGGACTCCCTGCCGCCCGGAGACTATACGTTCAAGATTACGGTACTTAAAAATGACAGCAAACTGAATCATACGGTATCCCATCCGTTTGCAATTCCGAAGCGTCCCGAACCGTGGCGCAGCAGCCGGACAGGAACGGCGGCAACGGCGCCGTTTCCGTGGACCGCGCCCGCATGGGATGCCGCCGGCGGGGTATTCTCCTGCTGGAACCGCCAATATGTGTTCGGCAGATCCGGGCTGCCGGAACAGATTTTCTCCGCAGGGACGCCGCTTTTGGCACGTCCGGTTCTGCTTATGCTGGATGGAAAAAAGCTCAATCCCGGTCCCCTGCGCATGGTTTCCTCGGACGAGGAAAAAATCGAATTGGAGGGAACGGCGGCGGCAGACGGATTTACGGTTAAAACCCGTATCTGCGGAGAGTTCGATGGTTTTTTCTGGGTGGACATGGAACTGATTCCGGAGAAACCGACTGCGGCAATCCGCAGTCTGACTCTGGATTTTGCATTCCGCAAGGAGCAGTCCACCTTGTTCAATGCAATGATCAAGCAGTATTCGGATTACCATCCGGGGCACGCCGGGAAATTCCAGGCTTATTCACTTGACCTTTTCCGGGAACTGTCGCGCACCATGTTTGTCGGAAATGAAAAGACCGGGTTGGAATGGTTCTGCGAAGAACTTTCCTCATGGAAAGTGCGTAAACAGGCAGACAGTCTGCGGCTGATCCCCGGCAAAGAGGAGAACCGCATGCTGCTGACGCTGGTCGATCTTCCGACTGCCGCCGGATTGAAACACCGTTTCCGTTTCGGCTTTCAGGCGCTTCCGGTGAAACCGCTTCCGGCAGACTGGCGTACCGCCCGTGTGCTCAGCAAGGGGAAAAATGGTTTCTACCCGTATTTCCCGTGGTCTGAGGTTCATAACATCCCGGACCCGGAACGCAAAGCGCCGGATTTTGACAAAAGATGGCGGAAGGTTTCCGGCTATCCCGCCGTACACTGGTATTTCGCCGGATTTTCCAACAGTCCCTTTACCCGCGAATGGAGTTTCTACGGGCCGCTGTGGAGCCTCACGCCGCCGGAAGTCGGGACAATCGGCGACATCCGATCACGGGAATGGGCTTTCGCGCGGAACTGTCCCGCGGCGCCTGGCTACATCGACTGGTATGTGCACAGTCTCCGCAACACCATGGAGAAGCTGAATATCAGGCATCTTTATTTCGACAATCAGGATGCGCAGTTCTGCGATAACTTCCGGCATGGATGCGGCTGGAAAGGTACGGACGGGCGGCATTACCGCACCTTCAATCTGCTTGCGACCCGTGAACTGGCCAAACGCATTTACCGCATGGTGAAAGCCGCGCATCCGGAAAGCCGTATCATGCGGCACATGTCGACAAAGACCGTGACTCCGGTCATAGGTTTTGCCGATTTCATTGCAGACGGGGAGATGTACTGCGGAACTGTCGGGCGCGATGAGCACTACAGAAATATTTTTGCCCCCGAAATGTTCCGGGCAATGTTCATGACGCTTCCTTACGGCATTCCGCGTTATTTCATCCCCCAGTTCCAGCGTGCGATCAAATTGCACAGCCCGATCAGGAACCGTTACGAAAACGCATGGAGCAAGAAGCATCTTGACAATCACCGCGCAGTCCTGCGCCATTTCAAAGGATATATGCTTGTGCATGACGCCCTGATCTGGCCCGCATTCGGTGTTTCCTGCGATGACTGGTGGAAGATTCAGGATGAATTCGGATTCGACGGAAGTGAACGCTTCATTCTCTACAATGATCCGGAATCGCCGTTTACCGCGCCGGACAAAGTCATGGTTTCCTGTTATGTGAAAGCCGGAAAGCTCCTGATTATTGTCATGAACGATTCCCGTGAATCCGCGCCGCTGACAATCAAAGTGGACCCCGTAAAATTCAAGGCTCTGAAGATTTCCGGTTCAAAGCTGGCGGATATGGAGAGAGGAAACGATATCAGTTTTGACGGCAGCCGGATTCTGGTCAATGTCCAGCCGCAGGATTATATGATTCTCAGATCAAGGCAATAAGGGGAGTGGTGGGAGAAATGAAAAGATTGTGTCTGCTCTGTTCCCTGCTGCCGTTCCTGAGTTCCGCATATGGAAATGAGTCCGGTTTTTTTCTGGACAGGCAGAAATCTCTGGAGGAAATCCGGCAGGAAAACATAAAATTCCTGAGTCGCCATGCATCCAGATTTTCGTGGGGTGATTATACCGCACTGCTTGATGAATTGGCGGACTCGTCACGCTATCATGTGGTCACGGGCAGGAACTTCATGAAGGAAAAAGCAACGGACAGAGTAACGGTATATTTCCGGCATGACATTGATGTGGCTCCGTTTCATGCGGTGATGATGTCTGAGGAAGAGAAAAAACGGAACATCGGAGCCTCCTATTATGTCCTTCATTCCGCTGCATATTACGGCAGGAAAGAACCGGGGAAAGTATTCCGTTACACGGCAATGGATCTGATTTATCGGCAGATTCAGCAGAATGGACATGAAATCGGGGTGCATAACGATCTTTTTTCCATGATGCTGACCAACGGCATTGATCCGATATCTTTTCAGAAAAAGGAACTGGAGTATTACAAAAAGGCGGGAATCAAGATTACGGGAACGGTCTGCCACGGCGGAGTTATTAATGCCTGGGGACTGAATAATACCTGGCTGTTCTCCGATTTCCGCAGAAGCGGCGAATATAAAAAAGACGGCAGGACATACTCATATGGAAACCGTTCCGTCGCGGACTACGGTTTTTCCTATGAAGGCTATCTGCTGAAATGCAATATCCGCTTGAGCGATATTTCCGGGTATGATGCAGTGGAACTGCTGAAACGTCTGCGGGCCTGCAAACCGGGTGACAGAGTGTCTCTGCTGATTCATCCGATCCACTGGCGGCGCAACTGCCCGGAAAAATAAGCTTTCCTGAGGATTCCGCGCTCCGTTTCAGAATTCAAAAGTGTAACTTCCGCAGGGCAGGGACAGCAGAAGCGAGCCGTTTTTCCGTTCATAGCCGGAAAGCGGAGCGCCGTTCTGCTTCACCCCTGCCGGATCGGAAACCGGAAGAAGCACTTTCACCGATGTGTTTGCCGGAGCCGTGATCTGCCAGCAGAGACGTTCCCCTTCGTATTTCCAGAAGCTGGACGCTTTGCCGTAAGGGGTTTCAAGGGACGCTTTCACATATCCCATGCGCGGATCGGGAATCGCGGCAAAGAGCAGTTCCCGTCCTCCGGGAGCGGCATGGGAAATGCCTCCGGCGACGGCGCCCATCCATTCCGCGACGGCTCCGTAGGCATAATGATTGAAAGAGTTCATGTTCACATCCCCGAAACCGTCTTTCACCGTATAGGAGTTCCAGCGTTCCCAGACCGTTGTGGCTCCCTGATTCACGGAGAACAGCCATGAGGGATATTCCTCCTGAAGCAGAAGGTCGTAGGCGGTCGAAGTCAACCCCGCATTCGTAAGGGCAAGCATCAGGGAGGCAGTGCCGACAAATCCGGTGCTGAGCCGGTTCCCGTTATTGCGGATCAGCTGTTCCAGAAGCCTGATCTGCTTTTCCCGCTGTTCCGGCGTCAGAAGATCGAAGTGGAGCGCAAGCACGCAGGAAGTCTGGTTGCGGGTTTTCATCAATCCGTCCGCACCCACGAATTCACGGCGGAACGCTTCCGCAACCTCTTTCGAGAGTTTTTCAAAGACTGCGGCGTCCGCAGCCCTGCCAAGAATCCGGGCGGTTTCCGCGACAAGATGAGCGGTATAGGAGAAATAAGCGGTTCCGATCAGCGGACGCGGCGTTTTCACGTCGTCCAGAGAGAGCCAGTCGCCGAAACCGAGATCCGGGCGGATCAGATTGTCCGAGGTTGCTTTCTGGAATTCGATCCACCGTTTCATGGATTCATAATTTTCCGTCAGAAAGCTCTCGTCACCGTAGCGCTGATACATTGTCCACGGGCAGATTACGAGGGCGTCGGCCCATGCGGGCGAACCCTCCACTCCCGATTCGAAGATATTCGGCGCGATATGGGTTCCCGAACCGTTCTCGAACTGCGCTTCCCGCTGGTCCCGGAGCCACTTGCGGAAGAACGCGGCAACGTTCATATTGAATGCGGCGGCGGCACAGAAGACCTCCGCATCGCCGGTCCAGCCGAGACGCTCGTCACGCTGGGGGCAGTCGGTCGGGACTTCAAAGAAATTATCGCGCTGTCCCCAGCAGATATTGCTGTAAAGCTGATTGACTTTCGGCTGTCCGCACTCAAAGGAGCCGGTTGCCTCCAGCTCCGAATGCAATACGATTGCCGTCACTTCGATTTCATCCGGCGACCCGGAAAACTGGAAGCCGTCCACCTGCGCATAACGGAAACCGTGGAACGTGAAACGGGGCTCCCATGTAAATTCCTGCTCAAGAGGTCCGGAGGTCGTATAATAATCCGTGGAACGCGCACTGCGGTAATTCAGGTTGTAAAGCGTACCGTCCTGATTGAGCATTTCCCCGAAACGGATCGTGAACAGGCGTCCCGGATAGCCTTTGACCTTGATCCTGACCCAGCCTGAAATATTCTGCCCGAAGTCCCAGATGCAGACATCCGTCCGCGGGCGGAGCAGTTTCACCGCGGGAATCTCCATGATTTTCCTTACGGGGAAACAGCATTTCTGTACCAGTGCCGGAGATTCCGCGGCATGTTCTCCCGCAACGGCATCGCGCCATGCGGAGTCATCGAAACCGCAGTCGTCCCACCCCGGCATCTCAAGACGGGAGTCATACATTTCGCCGTCGTAAATGTCCGAATAGAGAATCGGGCCTGTCGCCGTTTTCCAGCCTTTGCCGCTGGTGACCGCTTCGCTTGTGCCGTCCTTGTAAAGAATTTCCAGGCGCGCAAGGAATTCCGGATATGCGCCGTAGAGATTGCGGCGGCGTCCGCTGAGGTATCCGCAGTACCAGCCGTCGCCGAGAATCGCGCCGATCGTGTTGTTCCCGCTTTTCAGACTGCCTGTGACATCGTAACTCATATACTGAATCTGCTGCGAGAAATCGGTCCAGCCGGGGACGAAATAGTCGTTTCCGATCCGTTTCCCGTTGATCCTTGCCTCGAAAAGTCCGCGCGCGGTGACATAAAGCCTGGCTTTTGCGATCTCTTTTCCACAGGAGAATTCATGCCGGAAATAAGGGCTGGGCGAGGAACATGCCGGATTGTTGCCGTCAAAATGAATCCACCGCGCTTCCCATTCGGCATTATGCTGAAGCGCGATTTCAAACTCCGCGATTTCACTTGCCTCCGACTCCATGCCGTTTTCGTCCCAGACTGTCACCTGCCAGCAGACATGCTGACGGGAAGCAAGTTCTTTTCCGCCCCATTCCACATACAGCGACCGATCGGACTCCACACGTCCGGAATCCCACAGATCCGCGTTTCCTGCAAGCAGTTCCGCTTTGTCCGATGCGGCGAGAATCCGGTAGGCGGACTGCCGGAAACCGGTCCGGTCCGAAGATATCTTCCATGAAAGCAGCGGGCGTGACTCCATGATGAAGACAAAACCTTTCAGCAGAGCCATAACCCGTAAATCACAGGGACGGAAAGAAACGGATGTATTGGAAGGATTCATGACAGACCTCTTGAAAATTGAATGCTTTTCATTTATATTCCTTCCCTAATATATACGCGCTCGGAAGAAAAGTCTCACATAAAATGGCTTTCTTTTAGCATAATCTGTCCGGATTTTTATGAAAAACAGAAAATACATTGATATGCAGGCGGCCGATCTGTTTCAGGAGATTTCATTTCCCCTGAAAGTATTCATGTATGATTACGATTCGCCGTCGAATGACTGGCATCGCCACAACGGTTTCTACGAACTTGTGATCGTGTGCAGCGGCACGGCGAAAAACGAACTGCCGCAGGAAACGGAACTGGTTGCGCCGGGGACAATCTTCCTGATGTTCCCGGGAGCGATACACCGTTATACGTCGATTCGCCATTTCCGCCATTACAACGTGTTGTTTTCGGAAGAACTTCTCAATACGGGAAACCTGGATCTTGCCCGTCAGCTTGCATCCTCTCCGCTGTCACAGTCTTCCGGGGAAAGGCTGTGCTCGCCGTTTCTTCCTGTAAACGAAAGCGCGCTGTCGAAACTGGTGCTTATGCTGGAGACGATCCGCAGTGAAATGTCCATCCGCTCTCCGGGGTGGCGCGAAGCGGCGTTTGCGGAGTTCATCCGCGTGATGATTTACCTGATCCGCATCAGCAAACTGCCGGACAGCGAATCCGGGCAGTATTCGTTCCAGGTCGGGCGGGCGATCCGCCTGATGGAGGAGAAAGTGTCGCAGGAACTCTCCCTGAAATCGATTGCGGAATCCGTACATATGTCTGAAAGCAGTTTCCGGCACAGATTCCTTGCGGTCACGGGAATGTCTCCGATTCATTATCTGATCCGCCTGCGGTTGAAAAAGGCGCTGCTTCTCCTGACCTCTCCCACTTCGATTTCAAGCATTGCGCTTCTTTCCGGGTTCGCGGATCAGAATTATTTCTCGCGCCAGTTCAAGAAACAGTTCGGGATCACTCCGCATGAGTTTCGGAAAAAATACACGGCGCAGCAGCTTTCCGTCAACGAGCTGCTGACGGGACTCATGGATACCGATACCCTGATCTGCCGCTGAAACTCACATCCCTGTCGGAATATCGAGAAACTCGGTTTCAATATCGAAATGTTCTTTCACTTCCTGCATGACGGCGTCCACGCCGGGAGTTTCCGAGCGGTAATGCCCCATGGAAAGCACGGAAACTCCGGCTTCCAGCGCATAATGATACGCCTCGTGCGTCATTTCGCCTGTCACCAGGCAATCGATGCCGAGCGCATACAGTTCGCTGAACACCGCCGGATAAGCTCCTCCGCCGGAAATCGCCCCGACACGCATGATTTTCCGTTCAGGATCACCGAAAATATGGTAAGGGCCCTCGGAAAGCAGGGCACCGTCCAGAAGTTTTGCCAGCCCCTTGACCGTCATTTCCTTCGGGAGCATCCCGTGAAAACCGATGTTGTAAGAATCATATTCGCCGAAAGGAGATGGATTTTCCAGTTTCATCATTCTGGCAAGCAGTGCGTTGTGTCCTATCTCCGGGTGTGCGTCCAGAGGCAGATGCGCCCCATATAACGAAATGGAATTTGCCGCAAGCATTGCGACGCGCTTGGCATCCAGTGAAAGAATCCGTTTCAGCGACCCGCCCCAGCTGATCCCGTGATGGACGAAAATGAAATCCGCATCCAGGTCCGCGGCGGTCGTGAACAGCGCGTGGGAGGCGTCCACTGCAAAGACCGCCTTGAATACATCCTGCCCTCCCTCGAACTGCAATCCGTTGTTGGATGCATCCGAACGGAATTTTGCGATATTGAGCCGCTCATCGAGAAACGCAGCCAGATCTTTCAGTTTCGCCATTTCACTCCTCCTCTTTTCTGATGAAACGTTTTGTAATGACTTTCCAGCGCAGATCGCATTCCTGCTTTTCCTGGAAATATTCTTTCAGTTTGCCCGGAGTATCCGCAAGCGCGGCAAACGCATTGATCTCCTCTGCCGTACAGCGGAACAACACCGCCTGCGGCATCTCCACGCCAAGTGAACGCAGTGCATTTTCCGCACGGAAATACCGCTTCCGCGCAAAAATATTGCAGACGATCAGAAACACCGGCCAGACGAATGCAAGAATCCAGAACGGCCATGCGGGAATCATCGGCCAGTAGGTGACGCGCCCGATCTGGACAAGCAGAAGCAGAAAGACCGGCAGGATGAACAGAATCGCGTCCTTCTCGCTTTTGAAGCAGTTTCCGGTATAACGGCGCAGCGGGCTGTGCGAAATCGCATAGGCGAAGTGTTCTTCATACTCATGATCCTGAATCGGTGTCCGCGCCACATGGCAGAGTTCATGTGCCGTCAGTTCCTCGCGCCCGTAAATGAAAAATTTCTCCTTCTCCTTGAAACTCCGGCGGATGATGAAAAGCGTGGGCAGGTCTTCATAAGATGAAATCGAACAGCCGCCCCAGAGAATGCCGAGCCCGTGTTTCGGAAAGAATCCGGGGACCCATTTCACGGCGAAACCGTAAGCTTTGCGGGTGGTTTCCGCGGCTTCTTCGAGAATCGCGTCCGGAATCTCCATTCCCGCTTCGATCGTAAGTCCGGTATAAGGTTCGACCTCCCGTTCCGCGGCAAGCTTTTCCCGCAGTTTCCCGATCCGTTCCTCCTCGGCAAGCAGGCGGTCCGCATATCCGGAGGCTGTCTCTCCCGGAGCGATCAGCAGTCCCTGCGAATCCAGTTCCGCAAGCAGTTCAAGATTCTCGTTTTCTTTCAGTGTCCCGATTTCTTCTTTATCCGGAAATGACATGTTGTCTCCAAAATATTTCAGTATGTTCCGTTCTTTTCCTGATAGCTTACTTAAATCCTGCGTGATTTCAAGTCCCTGCAGATAAATTTACGGTAAAAAGAGCGGGAAAGCGGGGATGTTCCGCTCTTGGGCGTTTCAGTTCCTTCTGATGTTTCATCGGAAAAAACTGGAATTTTTCTCAACAGCCCCTTGACAATCTTTGGATTTTCGTTTATAATTAATATAACATCTAATATGATTTAATTGGAACTGTTAATATGAAGCTGTATGAGAAAATCGGAAGTGAACTCCGGGAAGCCATTGCAGGAAATGCGCTGAAGCCCGGCGATAAGATTCTTTCCATCAGTGAAATGAAGGAAAAGTATCAGGTCAGTCATATTACGGCTCTCCGTGTGTACCGGGAACTTTCCGCAGAGGGACTGATCATATGCCGCCACGGACAGGGGTATTTTGTCTGCGACCGTTCCCCGAAACAGCAGAAAATCTTCGGGCGTTTTGCCTGTTTTACGCGAACCATGCGCCCGCCGCGTAACGATGACAACTATTTCAACGAGATCAATGCCGGAATCCAGATTGAGGCGGGGAACCGCCGGATCGATCTGTTTCTCCCACATCATGCGGCGCTGCTGGACGCCTATGTGCCTTCGCCCGAAATGCTGGATGAGATCAAACGGTCGATGCTCTCCTGTGC